>DATCIL010000363.1:0-2262 GCA_036507795.1 Anaerolineales bacterium
GGCCAGTCTGCCGCACCGCCTCCGGCGACGGACACGCCGCCTCCACCGTCCGCCACGGATACTCCGGCGCCCGGCGGAGCCGCTGTTCCCAGTCCGAGCGCAACGCCTGCTCCCAGCGGAGGAAACGCGGCCGCCTGTGCCAGCCAGGTTCACCCTGCCGGCCAGGCGCTGGCCCAAAATTATGGCAGGTCGTACGCTGAGATTATGGGCTGGTACTGCGCAGGCTTTGGATTTGGGGATATCAATCAGGCCTACGGGCTGAGCCAGCAGTACAACCACCCTGTAGAAGAAATTTTCGCCATGAAGGGCGCCGGGATGAACTGGGGCCAGATCCATCAGGCCCTGTCGGGGAACGGCGGGGGGAAGGGAAAGAACAAGCCCTGATAGGGGAAGCCCTTTCAGAGAGCACTTTCCGGCGCAGATAAAACCCACCCTGGTTCCCCAAAACAGGGCACGAAAGAAGTTGTCGGGGGGCGCAAGCCCCCCGACAACTTTTCTTACTCCGTCTCTTGGATTGCTTTTTCCGCTTTTTGGCTGAATAGACCCCGCTCACCTTTGGCCACTTTTCTCACCGCCTCGATGAGCACTTCCGGCCCCTCATCCTTTGTGATGTAGCCCGCCGCGCCGTACTCGAGTGCCCCTTGGATGTAATAAGTTCCGTCATAGGCACTGAGCACCAGCACTTTAACCGGAGAATTCTGCTTGGCGAGATTTTTGATGACCCCGATGCCGTCCAGCTCGGGCATTCGCATGTCCAAAAGGAGCACATCCGGGGCAAGCTCGCTTACCTGCTTGAGCGCTTCGTTTCCACTGCCCGCTCTGCGACTACCTGAATATCTTGCACCTTCTCCAGAATCTCACGAATGGCGCCGCGGACCATTGCATGATCATCGGCCACAACTACCCTGATTGAGTTCATCCTCCTCAGGCCTCCCGTATATAAACAAGTAATTTACCGGTTGGATATTGCTGTGGCGCCGTTGATTTACCTGGCCTCTACATCGTTGCCCTTCCCGCCGCTTGGCAAGAGGCTAAACGTTCCCAATTATAACAGAATGCCTGTGCAAAACAATCAAATAAAAGAGCCTCTGCGGCTGCTCCACGCAAACAAAATTGAGTTATGAGGTCGTTTTGAACCGCGAAGTCGCCAAGGCCGATCAAATAAGCTTACAAATCGCTGACAAATCCAAATCGAACTTGATTTATCGAGAATAAACGGATAATATGGTAATGGCAAACGTTGGGGTGCCCCCCTCACCCCGGCGTTTGCCGTTTTCATTTTAAATTAAGTTGTTCGGTCGGCGGTTTGCCTTAACCACAGGCTGGCCCGCTCCGGCTGCATGGTCTCTTCGACTGCAGCCAGCAGCGCATTGGAAAGTTTTTCCAAATCTACTTCGTCCCGCAGGATCGTGCTGAACCGGGCAATAACCTTCTCGGCGTCGTACTTTTGCCGGTAGAAGCGCCGGTCGATACCGTTCTGAATTCGCCGGCGGAGCGGAGTGAACAGGACTGCGATGGTCAGGGTGGAGACAACGATAGCGATCACCGACTGCTGGCCGCCAACAGCCCTGAATATGCTTTGAAGTAAAACCACGCCACCGAAATAGACCAGCCCGAGAATTCCGGTTAGCACCGAATAGACTAATGTCCTCCTGATGATGAGGTCAATGTCATATAAACGATATTTCAGAATGGCAATGCCAATGGCCACCGAGAGCAGAGCTACCAGAAGGCCAAATATCATTGAGCTAATCCAGGACGGAAGAACGGGGAAGATGCCAAGGCCTGAACCGACGCCGTAAAAAACCCAGACCAGCAGGAGGGAGACCGCGTAGAAAAACCATTTGATCTGAGCCCGCACCTCTCCGGATGCGCGCCGGAAGCGCAGGAACAGGGAAAAGGCCGCCAGCAAAATCAAGGGAAATGCCAGGATATCCAGCGCCTGGCGCATCCCTTCTGGAAAGTTTTCCAGGGCGGGGATACCCGCTGGATTAACGTAAGCCTCGTAGCCGGCAAGGGGACCGGGCGTAAAAGCGTCGATAAAAATGGTCAATACGATATAGACTGCCGAGAACCAGGCAAGCGGTCGCCATCGTGGTGATAACAGGCGTCCTTCGGGATAAAGCATAGGTAATCCTACACCGATTGGCCATACGTATACGATCCAGATCCATTGGGATATCCAGGCAAGGACCAGGCCGAATGGCAGGATTCGATTGGGGGACGACAAGGCCAAGCGGGCGTATTCCGATGAAAACAGGA
>DATCIL010000364.1:0-5912 GCA_036507795.1 Anaerolineales bacterium
CCGATCATAGGGCGCATAGGCCGCATTCCGGCGGACATCGAAATTCTGTCCGGATGCCTTGCCCACATATCCCACTGCGCCAAGGTTGGCGGCACTTTCCGGCGTGAGTCGGCCTGTGCCCATTAACCGGTCTTCCAGCGATTCGGAATCTTCCAGGATAGTGATAATCCCGGCTACTTCGGCAGCGAGTAGTTTTGCCGAGTCTTTCATTTTCTGTGCCACCTGATTCTGGATATCGGTTGCTGTCCCGCCTGGAACGATACAATCCATCAACAAGCGATGTCCGAATAATGCCTCGTTTTCACGCAGACACTGCTCCCGTAGACGGCTGAGCTGATAAAACCCGAAACTAAAGCCGACATCGTTACATATTCCCCCCACATCTCCCAGATGATTGGCGATCCGTTCACGCTCGGTGAGTATGGCACGCAACCAGTGGGCCCGTTCCGGTACCTTGAGGCCGGTTGCGCGTTCCATCGCCTGACAGGCTGCCCAGGCATGGCTTACGGTCGAATCGCCGGAGACACGGCCCGCCAGCCGGGCGACGCCTCCGGCATCCCGGCCAACGGCGAGTTTTTCGATGCCTTTGTGTGTGTAAGCCAGATGCTCTTCCAGATTGAGTACGATTTCGCCGATCGCCTGGAAGCGGAAGTGGCCGGGCTCAATGATGCCGGCGTGGATCGGGCCGACCGGGATCTCGATCACGCCTGGACCATGACCCAGGATAAAAGGATAGTCATGATCGCCGGAGACGGGTTTACCAGGAGGGATCCATTGAAAATTCGCCCGCAGAGGATATTGGTTTTTGTCCCAGGCCTGATGCCGCGTCCAGCGCCGGTTGTCAGGCTGATCTTCGAACTGAATGCCCAGCAGATCGTGGGCATGGCGTTCAGGCCTGTCCGCTGCCGGGTAGATGGGAGCCAGTGACGGCAGGGCTTCATCTGTTCCGAATTGACAGCGAATAATCAGATAACTGCCACCGAGTTCCAGGCAGGAAAAGGCCTCCATGCCGGCAGTTATTTCCTGCGCCCAGAATCCGCACCAGCGCATACCTGTGTTTTTTGCTGCAAGTGCCAGATCGCGCCACAGCACAGGTTGGATCGTTAACACAGATGCCGGCGCCAGGATTGAAGTGTCAACGGGTGCAATGGCGAGACCGGATTCAGTGCAGGCATCAAAAAAGCCCTGTAAGGGATTGATGGTTTTCATAGCAGATTAGCTCCGCTGATAAGCCTGGTGGCCTCATCGAACCAGTTGGCGAGGAAGGCCGGAACAGAGAGCCCGAGCCATAACACCAATGCCAGGTGCAGCAACAGGGGGAACGGGTTGACAGCGATGGCCCGCTGTCCTTCCGGTATCTGACCGAACACCATTGGATGCAGATGCCGGAATAAGCCGGCAAAGGCGATGGCAAGCCCCATCAATAACGGCATAGTCAGCCACGGCCAGCTCTTCATGGTTGCAGTGAGGAGCAGAAATTCACTGGTGAAGACGCCAAAGGGTGGAAACCCGGCGATGGCAATACTGCCAATGAGCAGCCCCCAGCCGACTGTTGGCTGTGTCAGGATCAGGCCACGGATACGGTCTATTTGTTGCGTCCCGGCAATCTGGCTGGCATGCCCAACGGTCATGAAGATGGCCGATTTCGTCAGGGAGTGTACGGTCATGTGCAGCAGCGCGCCAAACGTCGCCAGGGGGCCACCGAGTCCGAAGGCAAACGTCATCAAGCCCATATGTTCAATCGATGAATAACTGAACAGGCGTTTGATATCCCGTTGCCGGTGCAGGAACAGCCCGGCAATGATAAAGGAAAGCAGTCCGAACGCCATCATTATAAAGCCCGCCAGCTGCGGATTATGCGGGTTGCCGTCAATCAGGGCGCCATCCACGATCATCTTCACGCGGACGACGGCATAGAGGGCAACATTCAGTAATAATCCGGACAGGACCGCAGACATGGGTGTCGGTCCTTCCGAATGTGCATCGGGCAGCCAATTGTGCAATGGCACCAGGCCGATCTTGGTGCCGTAACCCACCAGCAGAAAAACAAAGGCAAGCCCGACAATGACGGGTTCAAGCTGGCCGGCATGCTGGTATAGTACGCTCCATTGCAACGCCTGATCTGGATCCGGTACTACACGGGATGCGGCAAAGTAGAGCAATACTGTCCCGAACAGTGCCTGGGCGATACCCACACCGCAGAGGATAAAATACTTCCACGCGGCTTCGATCGATTCCCGTGTACGATACAGGCTTACCAGCAACACTGTTGCCAGCGTCGCGCCTTCCAGGGCAATCCACAACACGCCGAGATTGTTGGTTGTCAACGCCAGCAGCATGGTGAACATAAATCCCTGAAAGCTCGCATGATAAAGCCGTAATCGCAAGGGCGTTACCTTATGGATCTCGAGCTCGTGCGCCATGTAGGGACGGGAGAAGATGGACGTAGTCATACTGACTAATGACGTCAATACAACGAGGTAAACATTGAAGGCATCGACATAAAACAGTGCCCCGGCGATGGTGCCATTATTGAGTACGGTCAATGCCAGCCAGATTGAGGCGGCGAGTCCAGCTGCCGAGACAAGAATATTGAGCCAGGCGCCCAGCCGTGCATTCGGCAATAGTGCCAGACCCAATGCACCAGCAACCGGTATGATCAAAACCCAGTCAATCACATTCATTCATCTGTCTCCGCCAGACGGTTCAGTTGATCGACGTCAAGTGACTCGATACTGTCGCGGATATGGAAAAAGAAAATGCCAAAGATGACGGCGGCGATGAGTACATCGAAGGCCACTCCCAGTTCAACCACCATGGGCATACCTTGGGTGGCGCTGATCGCGGCGAAGAACAATCCATTCTCAAGTGACATGAATGCTACTACCTGGGTGATTGCCTTGCGCCGCGTGATCAGCATCAACATACCTATCATGACCAACGCGAGACTGACGGCGATCGCGTCCCGGGTAATCGATTGGGCAAAACGCTGTATGGGAAGGACCACATTGTAGCAGAAAATTACCAGCGAACCTGCCGCCATCAGGGTGATGCCTGGCCGGATAATGGCGTCAAAGTCACGCAAAATCCCAAGCTTGCGGGCCTGCCGGATCAGCAGCCAGGGGACAAAAAATGCTTTCAGGACCAGGGTCAGGGCAGCGGAGATATAAAGATGGGTCAATCCGGTTTCCCATGCGATCAGGGTAGTGATGACGGCGAGGAGCAAACCTTGCCAGGCAAAAATCTGGATGGTGGCGATAACACGCGATTGCGCGAGCAAGGCAAAGGACGACACCAGCACCAGGGCTGCCAGGGTCTGGATTGCCTGCTGTAGCAGTGGCAGCTCGGCGTAGGTATCCATTAATGACCCTCGAGCATGATAAAGCTGAGCATACCGAGTAAAGACAGGGTAAAGGCAACAGCGAGAAACGTCGGCACCCTGAACAAGCGCATTTTGGCCATGGTGGTTTCACTGAGCGCGAGAAATGCGCCAAGCACGGTGAGCTTGGCCGCGATGGAAAATACGGCAAGGAGCAATGCGCCGGGGGCAAGGCTCTGGCTGATGCCCCAGGGGAAAAACAGGTTGGCTATGAGTACCGCATAAATGGTGAATTTGAGTTGCGCCGCCAGTTCCATCAAGGCCAGGTGACGGCCGCTGTATTCCAGGATCATGGCCTCGTGGATCATGGTGAGTTCAAGGTGTGTAGCGGGATTATCAACCGGAAAGCGTCCGGTCTCGGCAATCCCCACGAGTATCAGCGCGAGCAAGGCAAACAACAAAGACGGGCGAAGTACCAGTTCCTGATTAAGGACGTAAGTCACGATGGTTGACAGATTGGAACTTGAGGCCAGCATCGCCAGGGTGAAAACCACCATCAACATGGCAGGTTCGGCCAGTGCTGCAATCGTCATCTCGCGCGAGGAGCCCATACCACCGAAACTCGTTCCCACATCCAGTCCGGCGAGCGCGAGGAAAAACCTGCCCAGGGCAAATGTCCCCACCAGCACAATGGCATCCGCTATGGAGGCGATGGGGATCTGTACTATCAGAATCGGGATCACCGCCGCCGCCATGATGGTCGTGCCACAGACGATGTAAGGCGCCAACCGGAATATGACAGAGGCGTTGTCAGCGAGCACAACTTTTTTCGCAAACAGACGGCGCAGGTCACGGTAGGGTTGCAACAGCACAGGTGGCCGCCGGTTTTGCAGATAGCACTTGATGCGTTTGACCCAACTGGCAAATAAAGGCGCGATGGCCACGAGCAACGCGGTCTGTACCAGAGCAAGCAGCCAGATAATGAAGGTATTCATGTGATCAGCCATAACAGGAATACCAGTGTAAAAAATGAATAGGCCAGATAATGGCGCAAGTGGCCGGTTTGAATACGTCCGACCCGGCGGGCGGCGGCATGGAGCAGACGTTCCACCGGCAGATAGAGGTAATGCCAACTGATATCCTTGGCATGGAACAGGTAACGCAATCCCACCGGCCGCGTTAGCAGGTGCGGGTCCATCTCCCGTATCTTTTCCTCCTGCAATCTCATCATCGAGCGAAACACATGCCGGATCGGCATGGCGAAAGCGGTGGCGGAATACTGCATCCGTGGATTGAGCGGGCCGAAGCCACAGTCCCAGGGTGCCTTGCGTGGTACGGGCTGAATCCGCCGTTGCCTTCTGGAAAGCAGGTAAATACTCGCCCAGATAGCGAGGATAATGAGCACGCCGAGCAGAATAAGGGGGGCGCTATAGCTTGCTACTTTCGGGTCAACCGGTGTCAACCACAACCAGCCCTGTTGCGTCGCGGCCGCGACCCCATGACCGGTCAGGTCATAGGCAATCCGGTTCAATGCCGTAACAGTCGTGGTCGGCAGTACGCCGAATAACAGACACAGGCCGGCAAGCAATCCCTGGGCAATGACCATGCCTTTCGATGCCTCGCGGGCATGGCGCACACGCCGTGATCGGGCTTGCCCAAGAAAGGCGATGCCATAGACCTTGACGAAGCAGGCCGCCGCCAGGGCCCCGGTCAGTGCGAGCATGGCAGCAGTAATCGGGATCACGGCGCGCAGTACGCCACTTTCAAGCATTGTCGCCTGCAGGGCGGTCTGAAACGTCAACCATTCCGAGACAAAGCCATTAAAGGGAGGCAAGGCCGAGATACTGATGCAACCGATGAGAAAAAACAGGGCGGTCCAGGGCATGCGATGGATCAAGCCGCCCATATGCTCGAGATTGCGCTCATGCCCCCGCGACAGCACCGCCCCCGCGCCGAGAAATAACAGGCTCTTGAACAAGGCATGGTTGAGGGTGTGGTAGAGCGCGGCGATGAGACCCAGTACCCCGAATGTTGTTTGACCGGCACTGAAAAAGATCACCGACAGGCCAAGACCTATGTAGATAATGCCGATATTCTCCACCGAATGGTAGGCAAGCAGGCGCTTAAGGTCGTGCTGCATGAGTGCATAGAGCACCCCATAGAGTGCCGTCACGCTGCCTACTATCAGCAACACGATACCCCAACTCCAGTGAAGGTCGCCAAGCAGATCAAAAACAAGCCGGATAAAACCGTAGACGGCTACCTTGAGCATGACTCCTGACATCAGTGCGGAGATATGGGAGGGCGCAACCGGGTGTGCTTCGGGCAACCATACATGTAATGGCACAATACCCGCTTTCATGCCGAAGCCGGCCAGACCCAAACCGAAGGCGACCGCTGCCCAGAAGGGTGTAAGCTCGGTGACCCGGAAAGACTCGAAGGCAAAGTCACCGGCAAAGGCGGCCAGTACGCCAAAGCCCAGCAGGATAAACAGTGCCCCGATCTGGGCCATGAGCAAATACAGGAATGCGGCGTGCCGGTTGGCACTTTCCTTATGCTCATAGGCCACGAGAAAATAACTGGAGACTGACAT
>DATCIL010000365.1:0-3883 GCA_036507795.1 Anaerolineales bacterium
AAACGTGTCATCATCCCCACCAGCTCTCCGCCCGCCTCCGGATCTGCGGAAAGAACCGGCAAACAGCTATAACCATTCCGCACCATCAGGCGCACGGCATCTCCAATACTGTCTTTCTCTTTCAGCCAGGCGACCTCGCCAGTCATCACATCTGATGCTCTATACTGCGCCCCTCTCCGATAGACCTCGTGCACGAATTCAGGTAAGACAGGCTCTTTAAATAACACCTCATATGTCCGGTCGGTACGCGGAATCCGTTCCTCTTTGACGAACAAATCTGCCTCGGTCACAATCCCAACCAGGCGGTCATCCTCAACCACCGGCAAGCAGCGGTCTTGGGTCTTATCCATTAACCGGACAACTTCGATTATCGATAGTTCTGGTTGAATGGTGACATAATCCCTGGACATAAAGTCTCGGACCAGAAAGATTGGAACGGGTTCTCCAAGCTGCTCAAGGTCCTCTATCATCTGGTCGAGCCAGGTATAGAACCTGACCAGCGGCGAAAGCACGTAATGTGTCCCCAAGACAGCCAGGCCCGCCGCCGCCAGCGCAATCATCAGGGGGACTGGATCTAACAAGGTCTCCCGCGGCCAAAGAAAGATCGCCGGAATAAATAAAAACCCCACTCTTCTCAACACACGAATAAACGAGCGTTCTGCCAGGAAGGTGGGGCTCTTCATCAAAATGCCGACCCAGACAGCCAAGGCGGTCAGAATCATTGCTATCGCAATTTCTACCATCAATCTTGGCGTTATCGGCACATGCATTTGCCAGCTGAAAAACGCCAATACAACAACCGCTGAGAGAAATACCGGTTTTCGATCCAGCGGTCGGGGACGGATCCTACCATCGGTCCATAACCCCTGCGTTACACTGTAGGCGACAAATACGGTGACACTCAATAAGGCCGCCGCAACCCCTGACAGGCCGAGCAGGCTTGCCACGGCATAAGCCAGGTACACCTGGCCGAGACTTAATATTTCTTGGTGCAAATCATGGGCAAATTTTGGGATGATACGGCCTGCCAGGTAACCAATGAAAGCGCCGATGGCAGATCCTCCGGACAACGCTAAAAAATATCTTCCCGGTGCCTCGACGGCCGGCGCAATCTCCGCCAACAAGAACGCCAGTGCCAGGGGGCCTACCTGGCCCAGGTAGCTGGGCTGGGATTGTTCCTCGGTGGCCCGCCACATCATGCTGGCGGAAAGCAGGCCAAACAATATTGCTCCGGCAGGCGCCAAGTCTTCGCTTAGCCACAGGAACGCGCTTATGGCAGCTGCCAACCCCAACCACAAGGCAAAATCCCGGCCTTTCTCAGCCCAGCGGGCGCTTACCAGCCGGTGAGCAGTTTGCCAGAGAATCAAGGGTATTGCGAGGGCTGCCAACCAATCCCATGGAAGGGAAATTGGCGGCGTTGGCGAAAGAAAGGCTAACGCCAACCCCCCTCCGATCAACCACCACATTAATCCTTGAAGCACAGCCGAATTAAGCAGTGCAACCAGGAGAAGAAGTATGATTAAGGAATGTTCAAGGATGGTCATCAGCTTTTATTAATATTCCCTGATCTGGACAGAGAATGCCCCAATCTTTTTTGATTTCACTCAAGGATGTATTTTGCCAGTGCTCATTTGGCTCATAAGCACCTCCCTTGCTCCCGGTTGAGCGCGCCGTGAAGTCTGTTGCCTTCTAACATGAATCTAATGGATTGATTGGATTCTTACAACCGCAAAAACGCGTAGCTGATCTACGCGAAAGAGCCAATTTATCTGGGACTTTACCTCGGATATAATGAATGATGGAATTATGAAAAAGACTATTCGCATACTCCTGGCAGACGATCACATTATGCTCCGCGAGGGCACCGCGACACTCCTTCGGCGTGAACCAGACATCGAAATTGTCGGCGAAGCCGATGATGGACAGGAGGCTATCGATCTGACCCACCGTCTCAGACCCGATATCGTGATTATGGATGTGCGCATGCCCAACCTGTCCGGTGTTGAGGCGACCAAGCATATTCGCAAAGAATTTCGCGACGTACAGGTGCTGGTGCTTACCGCCCATGACGACGACCAATATGTTTTTTCCTTGCTCCAGGCGGGGGCAAGCGGATACTTATTAAAGACTAGCCCGGTAAGCGAATTGGTAAGAGCAATCCGACTGGTTCGGCAAGGAGAATCGCCCCTGCACCCTGCCATCGCCCATAAAGTAGTGCTCCGAATGTCAAAGGATCGCTCGCCAGAAGAGAATAACGGAGCGGAAATCCGCCAGGTTGAAGAACTCACCCCCCGAGAGCTAGAAGTTTTGCAGCTACTGGTCAGGGGCCTCAGCAATCGCGATATCGCCGAAGCATTGTTTATCAGTGACCGGACCGTGCAGGCCCACCTTACCAACATTTTCTCAAAGATGCAGGTGTCATCGCGTCTGGAAGCTGTCCTGTCAGCCATCCGGCGGGGTTGGCTTACTCTAGATGATTGATGTAAGATGAAATGGGCCAAGAGTTTATTTCCTGAGTTGCCGCATCGCTTTCATTCTCTGCACTCACAGACTATCTTCTCAATCATCATTCCATTATCGGTGGTTATAGTCTGCCTCGTGGCGGCAGCAGGAATTACCTACCACCGCATCGTGATATCCCTGTTAACCGGCCGCAACCAGCAGCTGGCCGCCCTTTCGGCTGCGCGTGTTACGGAAGTTATCGAGGGCTATGCCCGCGTTCTCGAAACGTTTGCGAGCAGCCCCGATATCCAGAGCATGTCTCCGGATTTAAGCATCCTTGCGCTCGAGCAAGCAGCAGGATCTCTAGACATCTTCAATGGCGGGGTTATTATCGCCGATAAGAACGGGAAAGTTTTGACGAAAGACCGGCAATCCAAGCTGCCGATTAATACGGACATTTCCGCCCTGGAAATCTTTCAATCGGTGCGTGACAAATCGGAGCCTGAATTTAGTGATGTCATCCTGGATGAGCAAGTAATCCTGGTAGCCGTACCGATCGATAATGAAGAACGCGGCTTCCTCGGAATAATTCTCGGCGCCATCCGATTGCAGACCGCTCCGCTCAGTGAACCGGTAAAAAACCTGAGGATGAGCGATGAAAGTTTCGCTTACCTGGTGGACGGCGAGGGCAGGGTCATATTCCATCCCGATCCGACCGAAATTGGTGCTGACTACCGCGATAGACCAGCCGTCTCCGAGGTCCTTGCAGGCAATACCGGCGGAACTTTGTGGAGAACATCCTCTGGTGACCGGTTCCTGGATGGTTTTGCTCCCCTCAAGGAGACTGGTTGGGGCTTAATCTTTCAAGAATCCTGGGAAACTTTAATTGATCCAGTTCAATTCTTTGACACGCTCGCGGTCGTTGGCGGCCTTATCGGCCTAGTCATTGTTGTGCTCGTTTCCTGGAAAGGCGTAGAACGCATTGTTGATCCGGTCAGGAAACTCGCCGGCCAGACCTCGCAGCTTGCTGCAGGAGAGACGATTATACCGCTGCCAGAAAGCGGTATTAGAGAGGTTGACGAGTTAGAGGGCGCTTTTCTCAGGATGGCCGCACGGATCTCGGCTTATCGCGCTGGTCTGCGCCGCTACGTTGGCGCTATCACCAAGTCCCAAGAGGACGAACGCAGAAGAATTGCCCGAGAACTTCACGATGAGACCGTGCAAAGCTTGCTGGCCATCTCTCGCCGGTTGGAGCTGTACCAGGCGGAGAGCGATCCAGCACAGCGCAAGCGGTTGGATGAGCTCCAGGAGATGGTAACGGATACCTTACGCGGTGTTCGCCAGATCAACCGCGATCTCCGCCCCTTAATGCTTGAAGATCTTGGCCTGATCCCGGCTTTGCGCCAGTTGGTTGGCCAAATTCATGAAGGGGTTGGAGCCA
>DATCIL010000366.1:0-3376 GCA_036507795.1 Anaerolineales bacterium
AAAAGGCTGCCGTTCAGGCAACCATTACGGTTACCCATCCGGCAACGCAGACTGAAACGTCGCTCCCCACCAGCACTCCCGTGCCCACCTTTACCATCACGCCCAGCCCTACGCCGCTGGCATGCTGGAAAACCGGTGGGCATATCGAAACCAGCCAGATCCGTACCGAACTGCTGCGCCTGCCGCTTGAATTCCGGATCTATTTGCCGCCGTGCTATTCTGAGCAGCCCGACCGCCGTTATCCGGTGCTTTATTTAATCCATGGACAAAGCTACAACGACGACCAATGGGACCGGTTGGGCGCCGATGAAACCGCCGATCGCCTGATCGCAAAAAGAGAGATCCCTCCTTTGATTATCATCATGCCACGAGACAGGGTGTGGAGCCAGCCAACCGAGGATCTGTTCGGGCAAGCAGTCGGAGAGGCCCTCATGCCATGGGTTGATGAAAACTTACGCACGCAAACAGGGCGGACCTATCGGGCTGTAGGTGGATTATCGCGAGGGGCCGGATGGGCGCTTCATCTGGGTTTTTCTCGTTGGGAATTATTTGGGTCGATTGGAATGCACAGCCTGCCAGTTTTTTGGACAGACCTTCCTTCGATCAAAGGGTGGCTGGAAGCGATCCCTGAGGGACAGCTGCCCCGAATATACATGGATATCGGTGAAAAGGATCGTCCTCAGATCATGAAATCGACGATCTGGTTTGAAAATTTGCTCACCGAGTCTGGAATCCCCCATGAATGGCACCTTTATCCCGGGTATCACGAAGAAGCATATTGGGAGGCGCACGTCGAGGAGTATCTGAGGTGGTATACGGAGGGGTGGTGAGGCGTAAGAAGGATGTCTCGGTCGGGAGACCGAGACGATCGAGTAGGTGTGGGCGTAATTCGTAATGCGTAATTCGTGATAATTTCGCATGTTATAATTTTTGCCATGAGTCTGACGATTGAAGAAGTTGAGCATATTGCCGAGCTGGCGCGGTTAAAGCTGGCTGACCAGGAAAAGGTGCGATATTCGGAGCAGCTATCGGCGATCCTGGATTATTTTGCCCAGCTGCAGGAGCTCGACACCGCTGACATCCCGCCAACGTCCAGCGTCCTGCCACCACGCAGCGTGCTGCGAGCTGATGAGGCTCGCCCTGGGCTAAGCCTGGAAGAGCTGCTCCGCAACGCGCCCGATGCAGAAGACGATCAATTCCGGATTCCGCCCGTCTTGGAGTGATCATTCTCCTTTATGTCCGATATAACCGAGCTCTCTCTGGTCGAGATGATTGTTGCCCTGCGGGCCGGCGATTTCTCGAGCCGCGAGATAACCCAGGAATTTTTAGAGCGCAGCGAACGGCTGAATCCCGAGCTGAACGCTTACCTGACGCTGACTCCCGGCCAGGCGCTGTCCCAGGCTGAGGAGGCCGATCAGCGCCTGCAGGCCTGGCGTGAAAACTCGGAGACGGAAATCCCTCCACTGTTGGGTGTACCGATCGCGGTCAAAGATGTGCTGTGCGTGGAGGATATTCGCTGCACGTGTGGCTCTCGCATTTTGGAGAACTTCGTCCCGCCCTTCAGCGCTACCGCTGTGGAGAGGCTACTGGCAGCCGGCGTGATTATCCTGGGTAAGACCAACACCGATGAGTTCGCCATGGGTTCCTCAACCGAGAACTCCGCCTATGGACCAACGCGCAACCCCTGGGACCTGGAGCGAGTTCCCGGAGGTTCCAGCGGCGGGAGTGCGGCGGCGGTGGCGGCGCGTATGGCGCCGGTGGCTCTGGGCACGGACACCGGCGGCAGCGTACGCCAGCCGGCTTCCTTGTGCGGGGTAACGGGCATCAAACCCACGTATGGCCGGGTTTCGCGCTATGGCCTGGTGGCCTATGGTTCCTCTCTTGACGTGGTCGGGGTATTGGGTCGCAGCGTAGAAGACATCGCCCCACTCTTTACCTTAATGGCTGGTGCAGATGGTTGCGATGCGACGACGGTCGAAATCCCGGTACCCGATATCCGCTTGAAGGGCCAAATTGACTTTTCCAGGCTGCGGGTGGGGGTGCCAAAAGAATATTTCATTAGCGGCATCCAGGCGGAAGTGGAGGCAAAAGTCCGGGAGGCCATTGCCACCCTGGAAGGATTGGGAGCGGAAGCCAGGGAGATTAGCCTGCCGCATACCAAATATGCCCTGCCGGTATACTACCTGATTGCTACCGCGGAAGCTTCCGCTAACCTGGCGCGCTATGACGGCGTGCGCTACGGTCCGCGCATCCCGGCGGAGGAGATGTGGGATGTGTTCCGCCTGACGCGGGGCAGCAAGTTCGGACCGGAGGTAAAACGGCGCATCATGCTGGGGACCTACGCATTATCCGCCGGGTATTACGATGCCTACTATGGTCAGGCTCAGAAAGTGCGCACGCTGATCAAGAACGATTTCGAGCGAGCCTTTGAAAGCGTGGATATAATCGCCGCGCCGGTGGCGCCAACGACGGCCTTCAAAATCGGGGAGCATACGGAAGACCCGCTCTCGATGTACCTGGAAGATGTGTTTACGCTGCCGGCTAACCTGGCTGGCGTGCCGGGGATGACTTTCCCGGTCGGATTTGACGCGAAGGGGCTGCCCATCGGGATGCAGCTGATGGGCCCGCACTTTCGGGAGGAGATTCTCTTCGAAGTTGCGCACGCTTACCAGCAGGCAACAGACTGGCATAAGAAGAAGCCGCCTTTCTGGAGGTGAGGAGAAATGGAGTATGTAAACCTGGGAAGGACGGGGCTGAAGGTTTCGCGAATATGTTTGGGAACGATGACCTACGGCACCTCGCAGTGGCGCGATTGGGTTTTGGATGAAGAAGAAAGCCGCCCTTTCATTAAACGAGCTTTGGAGCTGGGTATAAACTTCTTCGACACCGCCGACATGTATTCCCGGGGAGCCAGCGAGGAAGTGCTCGGCAGGGCGCTAAGAGATTTCACCCGCCGGGAGGAAGTCGTAATCGCCACCAAGGTTTTCTTCCCAATGGGAGAAGGGCCGAACCAACGCGGCCTGTCTCGGGTTCACATTCTGCGATCCATCGATGAATCGCTGCGCCGGCTGGGCACTGACTACGTGGACCTGTACCAAACGCACCGCTGGGACCCGGACACACCGATCGAGGAAACTTTAGAAGCGCTCCATGACGTGGTCAAATCAGGGAAAGCGCGCTACATCGGAGCGTCCAGCATGTACGCCTGGCAGTTCGCCAAATCTCTCTATCTGTGCGATCTGAATGGTTGGACGCGCTTCGCCAGCATGCAGAATCACTACAACCTGATTTACCGCGAGGAGGAACGCGAAATGCTGCCTCTATGCCGGGATCAGGGCATCGGAGTGATCCCCTGGAGCCCGCTGGCGCGCGGCTT
>DATCIL010000367.1:0-1173 GCA_036507795.1 Anaerolineales bacterium
TCAAGAGCATTAAAGAGGTCAAACGTCTGGCCGTAAGCCGCTTCGGCAGCAACGCCGATTTCATCGCACGCTATCTCCTGCAGCGCGAGGGATTGCGGCCCGATACGGACGTCGCGCTGCTGCAATTCGGCAATCAGGCCAACCGGATCGCCGCCGTGGAAACCAATAACGCAGATGCCTGCATTCTCACGCCTCCGATGACGCTGCAAGCGCGCAAGCTCGGCATGCAAGTCCTGGTCGACGGCGCCAAGCTCGGTATTCCCTACTCCAGCCTGTTTTTTGTCGCGCGCCGCGCCTATCTCGCGAAAAACCGCACCGACGTGATCAATTTTACCAAAGCCATGATTGAAGGCGTGCACTATTACAAAGCCAATCATGAGTTCAGCCTCAAAGTTTTATCAAAATATTTGAAGGTTCAGGACCGCGAGGTGCTTGAAGAAAACTTTCGGGAATACGATTTCCCGCTGAAGCCCTACGCGCACAAGGAATACTTCGAGCTGCCGATTCAGGAAGTCGGCAAACGCGACCCAAAAATTCTCAAGGAGAATCCCGACCGCTACGTCGATATGTCTTTCGTCAAGGAACTCGACGACAGCGGCTTCATCGACAAGCTGACCAAGGAATACAAAGTGAAGTGACCTTCTAATCGTGGAGGATCCGTATGGTAGAGAAGACTAGGACGATGGTGCGTGAGCCGGGGCCTGAGAACAACATGTATGAGATTCACTGCAAGACGCGGCGGGATTTCATACAGCGCCAGAACATCGGTAAACTGCTGATCAAAGCTGACGAGCGACCCTGGGAGGTTTCCCGCCAGGGGAGGACGAAAAACTTTATGTACCCCAACCTGTGGCCAGAGAACGCGCTCCAGGACTGGGTGATCTTCCAGCAGGACATCGTGACGCACTCTGGGAAACATCGCCACCAGGGAAGCCTGGTAATTTTCGTCCTCGAGGGTCGGGGTTATACCGTGGTGGACGGGGTGCGGCAGGATTGGAAAAAGGGAGATCTCATCCTCTTGCCATTAAAGCAGGGTGGTGTGGAGCACCAACACTTCAACCTGGAGCCGGGAAAGCCCTGCAAGTGGATCGCGATGATTTACATCCCGATGTACGACCAGGTGGCAAGCTTCACAGAGCAGATAGAGCTCTCGCCCTTATACACGGCAGGCGC
>DATCIL010000368.1:0-1380 GCA_036507795.1 Anaerolineales bacterium
GAAGCGCCCATTATGCCTTCGATTTCTACGTTCCCCAAACGATGTTTAACCTGTATGCTTCAAAGCCGGGGATTGTCTGGTATGCCAGGTGGGATGTTTCTAATAACAACCATGTTGGCGTCGGAAATTACCTTGTTCTCCAAGACAACAGCACCAACCCGGCAAATTACCAATTGTATTTGCACCTGGCGCAAAACAGCATCCCTCCAGCGCTCAGAGCGCGCGGCGCGCCGGTAGTTCAAGGGCAATTTATCGGTATCGCCGATAACACCGGTCAGAGCTCTGGCCACCACCTCCACTTTCAGGTGCACACCAACCCCAACTCCTACTGGGGCACATCTGTCGATATCACTTTTGCCGACGTCGCCATTAATGGAGGCCGTCCCCGGGTTCATAATAGCTACTATAGCGATTTGCCGTACTGCCAGCACAATTCGACTTATAACGATGTGTGTGACCAGGTTCAATCGAGCTATATCTCGGGGAACACCGTCGCAGGGGATATTACCCCGCCCTACGGGGGGATTACCAAACCGGCAAAAGGATCGAGCGTGAATAGCGGACAGGTGCTGATCGAAGGTTGGGCCAAGGACGACGGCAGCGGCCTGGATAAGGCCCAGATCATCGCCAATTTCCAGGGTTCGTGGCTTGAACTCGGCAGCTCATTTTCTTCCTCGCCATTCTCGCTAAATTGGGATATGTGCGGCAGCAACGTTCCTGACGGGCCCGTCAGCCTGGCCCTGCAGATTTGGGATAAACAGGGCAATCAGGCCTTTGGTCTCCCGGGATTGGTCCACTTCACCAAGAGCTACGCATGTCCGCCGCCGCCCACCTGCAGCCCCAACCAGGATCAGGTGGCGCTTTTTGCCGGTTCAAATTTCGCTGGCTCCTGCAAAATCCTGGGGGTGGGCGACTACCCAGGTAGCGCTTCTTTTTCAACTGTGGGCGATGACAATGTGGAAGCGATTAAGCTGGGGACAAACGTCCTGGCTACCCTGTTTTCAGATGCCAATTACAGCGGTCGCGGTGAGACCTTTGCTGCAAACGACAGTAACCTGGCGGATAACCTGATCGGGAGCAATACAGTGAGTTCCTTGCGGGTCAGACTGAGATCGAGTCCTCCTGACGCTCCCGCGGTGTTAATTTCTCCGAAAGCCGCCTCCGTCTTTGCTCCAACTCCTTCGCTCAGCCTGTCCTGGCGTATACCGGCCGGGGCCACCGAGTTTCAAGCCAGGATAAACGGCCCTGGTGGTGAAACCATATCGGATTGGCTTTCGGCACCATTCTGGCACCTTGATTCAGCAATTTTGTCTGCTGGGGCTTATTCATGGCAGGTGCGAGCGCGCAACAGCAGCCAGACGAGCGCCTGGAGCGCCACCT
>DATCIL010000369.1:0-2841 GCA_036507795.1 Anaerolineales bacterium
TCCCAAAACTCCTCTAAAGATTCCGGTCGCTTAACCATCCTTACTTCCAATTATGCCACGAGTCCAGCTTCTCATTAAAACAAAACATCATCTGCGTCGATCCGCGTTCATCCGTGTACCATTCCCATGATCTGGATTATAATTGGCATATTAATTCAATTTAGCTTGCGTTTCCCTAACAAGAGATGGTCTAACATCCTGAATCGCTGACGCAACCGGCCAGCCTGGCCAAAAAGCCTGGCTTATCCAAGGGTTGGGAAACGAATCATCGATTTAAGTCAGGCCTGCCTATTCATGGTAGCCAGGTTAACCTGCTATTCGAAAAAATCTTCGGGAGCCGGCAGCGCACCTACAATATGTCTCAAAGATGGGCGGACATTCTAATCTATATCGGTCCACAGGCCGCTGATGGCGGCTACCCCGTTACCGCACAGCTGAACGATGGCAGTCACTACCGCGGCGGCGATCTGCATCTGGACATGGCCAGCTTGCTTAGCCATAGCTTGGACCCCCAGGCTTACGGCCTCGAACTCTTTTATACCCTTTTCAGCGGTCCCATCCGCCGCGCCTACGACAAAGTCACCGGGCGGGCTGAGGCGGAAAGCGACGGCCGGCTGCGCGTCCGCCTGTGGATCGACGACCGTGCCGCGGAGCTCCACGCTCTCCCCTGGGAGCGCCTCTACCATAGCCATCGCGGCCAGGACGTGCCCCTGGCCACCTCGATTCTGACCCCTTTCTCCCGCTATACCGGCCTCGAAATTTCCGAGGCGAAGCCCCTTACCCAGCCGCCGCTGCGCATGCTTTATACCGTCTCCAACCCCAGGGACCTGCCTGCGGATCTCAAGCCCATCCAGGTCGAGGACGAGATCGCTAACCTGCAAGCCGCGCTGGGGGACTTGCTGGAGGGGGACCGTCTGCAGGTGACGCTGATGCCTGGCTGCACAGGTCTTTCGGCCACACTGCGCTCTGAATTGGAGCGGGAGGGTTACCGGATCGTGGACGGCGCTGCCAGCCTGAATAACCTCGTGCGCGCTCTGGCAGATTGCCATGTCCTGCATTTTTTGTGTCACGGGCGCTTCGTCCGCCGCACTGACCTGGGTCCGGGCACCGCTGCCCTTTACCTGGAAAACGATTCCGGCGAAGTGCAGCTGGTTAAAGACGACGAGGTCGTCGATAAGCTGGCTGCAGTTCATCCCCAACCGCACCTGGTCTTCCTGGCAGCCTGCGAAAGCGCCACCCGGGACGCCCAGGCTGAACACGCCTTTATCGGCCTGGGGCCGAAGATAGTGGCGGCCGGCGTACCCGCCGTCATCGCCATGCAAGATCTGGTGCCCATGGAGATTGCCCGCCAGCTGACTGCCGATTTCTACCACAACCTGGTCGAGCATGGCAGCGTTGACCTGGCGATGAACCAGGCCCGCCTTCTACTCGCCGGCCACGGGCAAATCGATTGGGCTATCCCTGTGCTCTTCATGCGCCTGGAAGACGGGGTGCTGGTGGATTTTTCTGAAGCTCAACAGGAAACGCCGCATTTGCCCTTCGAACCGGAAACCGTCTTGATCCCGGCCAGCAGGTTTATGATGGGTTCAGCGCAGGGCGAGAACGTGCCCGAGGAGGAGACCCCGCAGCACGCCGTCGATTTGCCCGCCTACCGCCTGGGAAGGTATCCGGTCACCAACCGGGAATACCAGGCATTCCTCCAGCACAACCCTCAATATGAACCGCCTCGCAAAACGGGCTGGTTTCTGCGGGAACCGCCGGCGGTTAAGCTCGATCACCCGGTCGTCGGTGTCAGCTGGCAAGATGCCCAGGCTTACTGCCGCTGGCTCAGCCAGCAGTCCGGCCGGGCTTACCGCTTGCCTACCGAAGCGGAATGGGAGAAAGCCGCCCGGGGAAGCGATGCCCGCCCATTTCCATGGGGGGAGCATTGGCAGGAGGGGGCCTGCAACGCCGGCGGGGAGGACACCACCCCGGTCTCCGCTCACCCATTGGGAGCCAGCCCCTACGGCAGCCAGGACATGCTCGGCAACGTGCAGGAGTGGACCAGCACAATTTGGGGAATCTCGCGTAAGCAGTGCGACTTCCCTTACCCTTTTCAGCCCTTTGACGGCCGGGAGGATCTGGAAGCCGAACAGAGAGCGCCGCGCCTCTACCGGATACACCGTGGCGGCTCCTTTTATGACGAAAAAGCCAGCCTGAACTGCACCAGGCGCAGCTGCGCTCTGTCCAGCAGCGCCACCCGAGAGCGCGGCTTCCGGGTAGTCCAGGAACTTCCACCCACGAGGTAAACGGGGATGACGAAATTTAAGGTCGAAAAATTCAAAAAAGAGAAAAAAGGCTGGGTCGAGATCATCGTCGACCGCATTCACGAGGGCAAAGTGCTTCCCTGCATCAGCGACAGCATCAGTAATGATCTCACGTTTGGCAGCCACGACGATATTATTGAAGGTTGGGCGGCCTCTTTTGATTTCCCTACGTCCGAGAACGGCAATTCCGGCTTGTTCGATGAGCGCAACAATTTGACCCTGATGACGCAATATCACAGCGTAATGAGCAAGGCAGATCCCGAGATTAAAGCGGACGACCGCTATATTAAAGAAATCTACCTGGAGTTTTTAAGAGAAGCCCTGTTCAGTATCTCGGATGAGGATCTGCTCGAGGATTTGCAGGCGGATGTGGCGCTCAATGAACTCCCCTTTTCTCAAGTGGCTGAGCGCTTGAACGTGCCAGCCTTCGACGATGGTCTCAACAACCCTTTGTTAATCCTTGCGGGATTTCCATTGCCAATTTACCTCACCACCAGTTATCACAACCTGGTGGAAGTGGCCCTGAGAAAGGCCG
>DATCIL010000370.1:0-5353 GCA_036507795.1 Anaerolineales bacterium
CCCATCCCTGCTATAATAAACCTCGCCCGAAACCCCCGCATATTCCGTTTTTTTGAGAAGTCACACAAAGTTGTCTTGAACTCTGCGCACGCCACAATGGATGGAAAGCCTTGCGAAGGTTTCCGTTCAAGGCGACGGTACTGGAAGACCAACCTTCGCAAGGCTATTGATAAGTCAGACTTAGTTTGGCAAAAACGAGGTGATGGTATGAATAAAGGCTTCTACACTCTTGCTCGCTGGAAGGTAAAACCTGGAATGGAAGAACGCTTCATCGAAGCCTGGAAAGCCATGGGCGATGCTTTCCTCAACCTGCCCCGCCCGGCCACCCACGGTACCCTCATTCAGAGTGTCTCCGACCCCACCGTCTTCTACTCCTTCGGTCCATGGGACGACATCGATGAAATTGACGCTATGCGCGCCGACCCAGCGGCCCGGGAAGCTGTGCAGCAGGTCACCGACCTGTGCGAAGAAGCTACGCCTGGCACCTACCAGGTTGTCGCCGAGATGAAGAGTTGACCACCAGAACTAATAAAATTGAAAGTTGACCCGGCGGCATAACTTCACTATACTGAGATTGAACACAACCCAATAAACTTCCTGTTCGCCAGTGTTCTTTGTGGCTACTTCTTTCTCATTTAGCGCCAGATCAAAAGGATGTCATCATGACCGCCAAGCTTCTCTCCGGCGATTTGGCTGCCAGCGCTGCCTCTTCCGGCCAACCGGACCCTTCTGCCGCCCTGCTGGCCCTCGGCGCGCTCGATCAGCAAACTGCACCTTTACAGCTAATCACAGCCTACCAGGGCGTCGTGCTACGCCAAGACGTGATGTTGCTCGCGATTGATCCTCACGCGGCGACGGTCCAGGCCACCAACCTCAAGATGTGCGCTGTTCTGCAGGGGTCTCTCTACCTGAACTCCCCCCTCTTTCCCAGGCCAATGATTGCCCGCCTGTTTGACCTGGATCTCAATGCCGGTGTGCTCGTGCTTTCCGATTTAGCCTACCTGACGGCGTGGCACGAACGACAATCCGTCCGGGTTTGCCAGAAATCGCCCGTTTACGTTTCACTGCGATGCAGGAAGCGCGCTGGACGGTTTCCTCTCATCGATATTTCCATCGGAGGGATGGGCATCTTGGCCTACAAGATTGAAGCAACTGGCCTCCAAATCGAAACCGGTTCGCCGCTTCGGCTGGATTTCGACCTCGAATATTCTCGATGTACGGCCGTACGCGGCCGGGTCGCATACTTGAAGTCGCTAAGCGCCTCGCTGACCAGGCTGGGCGTCTGCCTCTATCCCACGAATCAGCAGGCTCATTCTTTGGAGAAGCATATCGCCCACCGCAAAAAAGAAATTCTAGCCGAGATCGATCGGGCCTACTGGCAGGTCAAAGATTCTCCGGGCATAGAAAGTCAATACTTTTGATTATGCCTTTACGCATTACGTATTTAGATATTATGTCTTAAATCGCCACCACATCCTGCGCTTGCATCCCCTTTGCTCCCTGCACCACGCTGAACTCTACCCGCTGGCCCTCAGACAAGGCCTTAAACCCCTCGGTCCTGATCTCGCTGTAGTGTACGAAGACATCCTCTCCGGCGTCCCTTTCGATAAACCCGTACCCCTTCTCATTGTTGAACCACTTAACCGTCCCCGTTTCCCGTTCTGCCATAACAAACGAACTCCTTTCGGTTTAAAATTGAAACCTGGCCCCTATTATAAAGCATACTCTGGCCATCCCTAAGGGGCCTCTCACATTCTCATGCCTCACTGCTGACCGGCAAGCGGCTCTGTTATCCGCCGCGATCCGCCAACGCTCCTCTTCATAAACCACCAGCCTGTCAGCGTCAAAACCACCAGTACAAACGCGCCCCCCACCACGTTCACCGTCACGAAGCCCATGCTCGCGTATACCACCCCGCTGCTCAAACTCCCTGCCGCCGACACTAGCCCGATTAGCAGGTCATTGAGCCCCTGGGCTCGCGAGCGTTCCGGCGGCGTCAGGTGGTCCGCCAGCAGCGCCGACCCCCCTACAAAGCACAGGTTCCAGCCCCAGCCGAGCAGGAACAGCGCCACCGCCAGCGGGATCACCGCTGCGGAAAGCGGCGCCAGCGCCACCGAGGCGAGCATCATGCCCGCCCCTGCCAGGATTACTGGCCCCCGGCCCCACTGGTCCGCCAGCCTGCCGGACAGGATCGAGAAGGCGTACATTCCCAGCGTGTGTGCCGCAAATACCAGTGAGATGCTACCCAGGTGATGTTCATGCCCGCGCATATGCAGCGAAGTGATTCCCATCACCATCACCATGACCATCTGCGCAAGCACCATCCCTACCACTGCCACCACCACCCCCGGTAATCGTCCCAATTCCGCCATGCTGCGGGCCGTGCCCGTCGCACCGTCGCTTTCCGGGAACAACGCGGCCACCTGCCGGCTCACCGCCATGGGTTCCGGTCGCAGCCCGGACCAGGTCAACGCCATCGCCAGTCCCATCAAAATCACCGAGATGCCGAACGGCCCGGCCAGCTCCGGCAGCCCCAGCGCCAGCGCCCACTTCCCGCTTGGCGCAACCAGCGCCGGGCCTCCTACTGCGCCCACCGTTCCTCCCAGGACCACGTACGAAATCGCCCGGCCTCGAGCTAGGGGCGGGTTCACCTCCGCCGCAATAAACCGGGCCAGCTGGATGGCCGCCCTTGCTCCACCCAACCCAATCAGGCCCACCAGGAACACCGCCATCGAACCCGTCTCGATCGCCATTACCCCCAACGCCATTCCCACCAATCCCAAGAGTAGTCCCGCAGTCAACCCGTTCCGCCGGCCTATCCGGTCCCAGGCAACCCCCCACACGAGGGCAAACGGCGCCGCTGCCAGCTGCACGGCGGCGAAGGGCACCCCTGCCCACGCCGGATTTCCGCTCAGCTCCTCACCTACAATTGTCATTACCGTCGCCGTTGCGATCGCCGCCGCTGAGACCAGGCTCTGGCCGGCAAACAGCACCGCCGTCGTCCGCCGCCCTATCCGCTGTAAATCTAATGGTAGCGACTCTATAGCCGCCATCTCACCTCCTCATAACATCCCTGGGCAAAATTACGCCTATTATACTCTTGTTTCCAGGAGTCTCTCACTTACCTCGATCTAAGCTCCCCGTTCGGCCGAGCAGCCGGATCAGCCGCTTGCCGACTTCGTCACCGGCGTGCGCCGCCGCCAGGTCGATCACCGTCCGCCGCTTCATCTTCTCGTCCGAATCCTGAGCATCAATGCTAATGGCGGTATCCACCTCGTGCAGATACTTCCTGGCGGTGCGCTCATCGCACTCCAACGCGGTGGCGATCTCCCCTATAGTCAGGGTCCTCTCGAGCATGACTCCAATCTCTCTAATGAGTAAATGAAGCTAAACGCGATCAGCGTTTATCGGATTATGAGGGGAGGTAATTCTTAATGAACATCGGGATGCGGCTCACCCCCCGGTAAATGGTGGCGGGACAAACGCCGGTTTACTTATATCGCAGATTCGCCCAACTGGCAAGTGTCCTACGGCAGTGCCATTTGGAAGTTGACATGAACGATTGTACGCCACAATGGATGAAAAGCCTTGCGAAGGTTTCCGTTCAAGGCGAAGGTACTGGAAGACTAACCTTCGCAAGGCTATTTATAAGTCAGACTATACTAAAGGCGAGGATACTCCGGTTATCGAATGCTTTCTTCCTTATTATAATGAAATGGTAATCAATCGATATGGAGGTGAAGCATGGACTTTAAATATCTTGTTATATTGATCACGGCGCCATCGCGGGAGGTGGCCGACGAGATCGCGTTCAGGCTGGTGGAGAGGAAGCTGGCAGCTTGCGTCAATACGGTCGTTCCGATCAGTTCGATTTACGCCTGGGAGGGCAAGGTTACCAAAGATGAGGAGGTGCTGCTGGTGGTCAAAGCCCGGGCGGAAGGATTTGAGGAACGCTTTGTCCCGGCCGTGCAGGAATTGCACCCCTACGAAGTGCCGGAGATTATCGCCCTGCCCATCGTGATGGGGCTGGGAAGCTACTTGAGTTGGATGGACGAGGTTACAACAGAATAAGGCTGGCGATGTAAGACATAATACGTATTACGTTTTACGCATTACGTGAAAGCGCCGCAATGGAATAGAGGTGGATAGAATGATCTATGACTTTGACGAGCTGCCGGACCGGCGGGGGACGGAGAGCATCAAGTGGAACAAATACGCCGCTGATGTGCTGCCAATGTGGGTGGCGGATATGGACTTTCGCTCGCCGCAACCCGTGGTCCGGGCGCTGGAGGAGCGGGTGAGACACGCGGTTTTCGGATATCCGCAGGAAATCGGGGACTTACGACGGGCGATCAGCGAGCGCCTGAAAGGACTGTACGCCTGGACGGTGGAGCCGCATGAAATTATCTTTATGCCGGGGGTGATCAGGGCCTTCAACCTGGCGTGCCAGGCGCTGGCGGCTCCCGATGGCGCTGTTCTGGTGCAACCGCCAGTTTACCCACCAATCTTGACGGCGCCGGAGATCGCCGGCGTGCTGCGGCAGGAAGCGCAGCTGGTTCGGGGCGAGGACCACCGGTACTATGTCGATTGGGAGGCGTTCGAGGCGGCTATTGATGCCCGTACCAGGCTGTTCATCCTGTGCAACCCGCAGAACCCTACCGGCAGGGTCTTCACCAGGGGAGAATTGGAGCGCATGGCGGAGGTCTGCATGCGGCATGGGGTGGTGATCTGCTCGGACGAGATCCACAGCGACCTGGTATATGCTGGCGAGGAGCACGTCCCCGTGGCTACCCTGAGCCCGCAAGCGGCGCAGAACACGATCACGCTGATGGCGCCCAGCAAGACTTTCAATCTGCCAGGGCTGCAGTTCTCGTATGTGATCATCCAGAACTCGGATCTGCGAGAGCGTTATCTGGAGGCCAGGATCGAGCTCGTCAACTGGGTTAACTTGATGGGGCAGGTGGCGGCGCTGGCCGCTTACCAGGATGGTCAGGAGTGGTACGACCAGCTGATGGAATACCTGGTGGGGAACCGGGAGTACGTAGATGCCTTCATTGAACGGGAGATGCCTGGAATATCGATGGCCCGGCCGCAAGGTACCTACCTTGCATGGTTGGACTGCCGGAAGGCGGGGATCCCAGGCAACCCCCAGGAATTCTTCCTGGAGCATGCCAGGGTAGCGCTCAATGATGGGGCGGAGTTCGGCAGCGGGGGCGCCGGTTTCGTGAGGATAAACTTTGCCTGCCCGCGGGCGCTGCTCAGCGAGGGGTTGGCAAGGATGCGTAGGTCCCTGGAGCAAGCGAGCCAGGGATAACATCCTTGAAGATCTCTAATTGTTCTCTGCGACTTTGCG
>DATCIL010000371.1:0-1047 GCA_036507795.1 Anaerolineales bacterium
ACATAGGCGAGCTGGCGCTTACCTCCCTTCATTAATCCGGTTACATTTAGAGCGCATACTGGAAGTTTATCGTTTATGGAACAAGTGTCTCTGGAAACCGAAAATCTACCCAAAACCCGCCTGGCTATCCTGCGCACTATGGGCTCGCTGCACGCAGAACCATTGGGATATGACCTGGACTGTTTACGCGCGATTATCTTGCATGTAGGGCCAGACCTGCTCTGCGCTGACATTACGCGTGAGGATTGGGAAAACAACACGCTTTCCAACACCACGCTGGAGGTCAGGGAAGCCCTGGCACCCGTTATCAAGATGAGCGATGCCGTATTGGTGCCTGTCGCACCCACTCCTGAGCAGTTTTCGGATTATAAGGCCCCACCAGGTTGGCGGCATGTCCTGTCAGGCTGGTTTGGACGTCTCTTGCAGTGGGGCCAACGGGTGGCGAATCGTCCTGAGGCAATTCATGGCCTGGCTTTTGAGGTTTTTTGTCACACGATCTGCGCGCTGACAGAGACGACCTGGACCAGCACTGACCGGGCTGCCTATGGAGGCCGCTACGAGGCTTTAGCGAAAAACATCCTTCAAGCTATCCGGCGCGACCCCGGGAGGCGCGTGTTGGTCGTTATCCAGTGCCAGTGGCATCATACCCTGGAGCCGGTATTGAAGCGCCAGGCGGAGTGGCTGGAGATTGTGGGCTACCGGGAACTTTAATTCCATGGAGGCAGCCATAGGCAAAAATGCCCACTCCCAAATAGGTCATTTGGCGCTTGTGCGGATGTCTCCAAGTGAGTACATTCTTAATGGGAATAAAGGAGGATGGTCACATATGGAAGAAAAAAAACAACTTGCTCGTCGTGATGTTCTCAAAATTACTACCTGGACGATTGGAGGTCTCATCAGCGCTGGATTAGGATTACCAGCGGTTGCATACATCGTCGGCCCCGCCCTGAAGCAAGATGGGGAACAAGACTGGCTCAGAGTTGGATCTACTGCGAAGGTCGAAATAGGAAATCCAACGTTGTTCAAGGTCAGGCTCACCCGAAGGGC
>DATCIL010000372.1:0-1695 GCA_036507795.1 Anaerolineales bacterium
CCACCTCTATGGATCCCTCTTGGAAGTCATTCTACTGCTCTTATGGGTCTACTACTCAGCGGCCCTCTTGCTGATCGGCGCCGAGGTCGCCCACCTCCTCCAACAACAGGCGCAGGTGCTGTCCGCCGCAGCCACGAGAGACGCTCCGTCAGACCCGCCCTTGCCCAATGGTCCACCGGCATAAAAAGACCGTTGTTTGGTTTGTCTGGTTTGTCTGGTCTGTCTGGTTTCTCTGGTTTTTTTCTTGAACGAAACTAGCCAGATGAACCAAATCAACCAGATAAACAAAACAAACCAGATCAACGAGATGAACCAGACAGACCAAATCGCCCTGTCGGCTTCTGGACTTTTGCTGGCAGGGAAGTCCCTTCGTGGCTAGAATGGCAACCGGTACTATAAGGGAACCAGCTCATGCCAGAAGACTTCGGCAAAGACATGCTCATGCTCGGCGGCACCGTGGTGGGCTTCATCGCGGCCATGTTGAGCATCATGGAGAAGCTGCTGGATTTCCGGAACCGGCTGACAGGGAAGAAGGATCGAAAATCGCCTACCCCGACCGAACGTCCGGCCTCTGACTCGTCTTCCACGATCGATTTCTTTTCGTCGAAGCCTTTCCGTGGTGTTTCCTATCTCCTCTTATACGAAACCAGTGTAATCGTCGCAGCAGGCCTGCTTCTCAACTACGTTGGGCTCACATTGAGCCGCCATCTGGAGAGCATCCTGTTCCTCGACATGACGGGAACAGCGCTGGTCTCCTTCCTCTTGGGTCCCTGGTGGGGAGCCATCGCCGCCCTCCTCTCGAATTCCGTCGTGAACTGGTTGCTGTACCCGGAAACCGGAGCGGATGTGGTGATTTTCCCCTGGTCGCTGGTGAGTATGACCGGCGCCTGTTATTGGGGTTGGATGGCCAGACAACCAGGTTTTCAAAAGTATCTCCGCACAGGACGCAGTTCCGCCCTGTCCCATGCCTGGTTCCTCTATATCTTCGGGGTCGGCGGCGCGATCGTCATGAGCCTGCCGGGGACATTTGTCCAGGCTGCGCTGCATGAGCCAACGACCTTTGCCTTGAACCCTGACGTCGCTGAATCAATGAGCCTGCGCGTACTCCAATGGGAACAGACTGCGCATCTCTACATCGAATCCCTCTTCGGGTTCACCTGGGGTGAAAGTCTGAGTTGGTGGATTGTGAATTGGTTCCAGAACTGGATCCGCTATATTCCTGACAAAACCATGAGCGCGGCCATCGCCCTCGTGGTTCTCAAGTACGGCTACCCCCTATTTGAACGGGAGCTGATTCATGGCGGACCGGAGGGCGAACATCCGAACGATGAGCGCATCCTGCCGCTGGTATTGGGATTGCTCTTTGCCCCCTCCTTCGCCGCTTTACTCAGCAGCGAAACATACGGAGGAGCGACCTACTGGCCTTTGTGGGCACTGCCTTGGTTGTTGATTCTGGGTGGCTATTTGTACTTGCACTATTGGGGCACAGGCGAGGCAGCCCTGCAGGCAGCCAGACTTCAACGAGCCGAGCACTATGCCCGCGCGCTGAAACAGAACGGACGGGAAGCCTCCCATGAATTCTGCAAGCGGTTGACCTTCATGACACTGATCGCCAGTCTGCTCTTTGCTCTCTGTCTTCCCATTCTCTTGACAGACTTTTACCGCGCCACATTCAAATTCTTCTGCGTCGTCTAT
>DATCIL010000373.1:0-1832 GCA_036507795.1 Anaerolineales bacterium
TTACATTATGATTCTGGTCGAGAAAGTATCCGGCGCTGCGAAGCACTTCCGGCTCGATTTCCACAGCGTAGGTATCTACGCCATGGGCCCTCATCGAATAGGACGTGCCGCCGCTACCAAAGCCCACGGTGAGCGCATTCAAGGGATTGGGATGTAGGAGTAAGGGAATGTGTGCCAGCATTTTGGCATCAATGACTGCCGCCGGAATCGTCGAAGCCACCGCCTGATCGTCCACATAGAGCCTCCGGACAAAATCGGATGTTTTGGAGTACCGCTCTTCTTTGACAATAATCGTCGCGCTGGCGCCGGCTTTATAGCGCAGGATGTTGGTTTCCTTTGCACCCGCGTGCATTGGGCCTTCCCGCCACTTCTTTATTTGCTCGTCATAGTGAGCTTCGCCATAGCGCAGTATGGGTGGCGCGTTCACCATGTATAAGACGGAGAACATCAGAACAAGTCCGCCACTCCCATAGCCAAGGCTTATCTTTGTGGGAAAGGTGTTGGGATAAATGAGCAGCGTTAGAACGGCAAAGACAGCGCTGGCCACGCAAAAAGCCGCGAACGTCCCGTTGAGCCCAAGCGCCGGGATAATCATCAGGCCCGTAAGAAAGATGCCGAACATCGCTCCCAAATTGCCGATGAAATAAATCAACCCCGACTGCTTGGCGAGATTTTCCTTATCCTCAATTAATGTCTGACAAACTGCCGGATAAGCAAGCCCCATGAAAACCGCCGGCAAGAACATCAGGGAAAAGGCGTAGACGGCTTCAAAGAAAGTTAAATGGCCCAAATCGAGGGCACCGCTTTCGACGATACGAAGAAGTTGTCGTTTGATGATCGGCGGCCAGAAATAGGCCGAGGAGATGCATGCCAAAGCGGTCGCTCCAACACCCAGATTCGCAACAAAAAAGATTTGCAAAGCGGAAAGGCTTTGCGCCAATTTTTTGAACAAGAATAGACTTCCGAGCGAAAATCCCAACAGATAAACCGCTAACGCCAAAACGAACGTATATACGCCGTTGGTGGCTAAGATGCCCAGTATGCGCAGCCAAAGGACTTCATAACCCAGGGCCAGAAAACCCGAGCCAAAATAAATGACCACCAGCCAGAAAAAACCGTTGGGCAGTTTCTTCGCGATATGCGCGGGGGTGGTAAAGGAAAAGGTTCGCGATAAATACAGGGCTCCAAAGAAAACAAGGGCATTCATGAAAAAAGCGAGGTACATGGAATTCTTGACGCCAAAGCTCTTGATGAGAAGAAATCCGGTCAACATTCCGCCGATAACCGCGCCCAGCGTGTTGACCCCGTAGGCGAGACCTACGTTTGCACCAATGCTTTGTTTTTTCATTTCATCCAGGATGCGATTCATCGCCGGGATCGTCGCGCCCATACCCAGCGTAGCGGGCAAGACCACGCCTACGGCCATTGAGAAGCGCACGAGGAAGGACAGCACCGTATCTTGGCTGTCGGCAGCCCAGGACTGAGGGAGCAAGACGTAGAGCCCCTCAATGCCGCGCAGGAGAAAAGGCAGGAGGACTGCACAGACGCCGATCCACAATTCCACCACCGCGTAAAACTTCAGGGCATTGGCATGGCGCCTGAGAATCCGCCCCCCGATCAGGCTGCCAAAAGCGACGCCGCAGAAAAAGCTGGTAAGAACAGCAGTAGTGGCTGGAGCGCTGGCGCCAAATACCAGGAGCATCTGGCGCTGCCATAGGGTCTCGTAGGCCAGGGCGCTGGCGCCGGAGAGGAAGAACAACGCCAAAATCCCCAAATAGGCAATATTCATGACCGAAACATTTGCAGGTTTTTCTCGTGCCGGGAAACCTTTG
>DATCIL010000374.1:0-1214 GCA_036507795.1 Anaerolineales bacterium
AAACCTGAGAACCTGAGAGGGAAAAAGATCGGCGTCACACGCATCGGCAGTAACCCCCACTACTTTGCGATTCAGGCGCTGCGTCATTTTGGGCTTGATGCCAAAGATGTCACCTTCCTTCAGACCGGTGGAGCGCCGGAAACCTTTGCGGCGCTGGTTTCCGGTAGCGTTGACGCCGGTGTTTTGACCGCTCCGACGGATGCACAAGCCATTGCGTTGGGGTTCCACTATGTCGTGTACGGCCCTGATCTCCGTATCCCCTATGCAGCGACGAGCTTCGTAACCCGCCGTGCTGTTATCGCAAAGCGCCCGCAGGTCCTGGGGCGTTTCATGCGGGCGATGGCGGAAGCGGCGATGATTTTGCACACGGATAGGGAGTTCACTTATAAGGTTCTGGGGAAACAGTTGCGCCTCGACGACAGGAAGATTCTGGATGCGGCGTATAACTCAGAGATAAAGGTTTTGGAGCCCAGGCTGGTTATTAAGCCCGAAGCGCTTCAGGCAATACTTGACGAAATCTCGCCGACCGAGCCACGGGCCAAAAAAATGAATCCTCAGGATCTCATCGATGCCCGTATTCTCGACGAGATAGAAAAGAGCGGCTTTTTCGATAAGCTGTGGTCGGGTAAGCGCTAAGACAGCGAGATAATCTAACCGAATAGACCGTGCCATAGACCGTAGACCGTGCCAGGCTTTGATTATTTGATATTGGTCGAATGGTTTCCACTAAAAGCAGTAGGGTCGAGGACTGGCGCGGTATTCCGAAGGTGAAGCCTATCTGTTAACCGTCTCTTTCGTCTGACGGTGCCTCACTAGCTCCACCGTAAACCCGTTTCCAGCCCCCGCCACATCAAACCGGACGTGACCCTTTCGGTCATCCGGCTTTCCTGAGTCTGTTCATCACAAGGCGCTATCTGCCTAGTGCGCTGGGAGTACTTTCACGGGCGATCGATAGAAGTACTGGACTTTGTATTCATTGACCAGCCCCCACTTCTTGTAGATCGCCTCGTTACTCCATCTCTTCCAACCACAGCCCCGGCGGCCCTTCTGCTTCATCACAAACCGGCGTATCGTCCTCATGATCTCAAAGCGGAGCCAATCAAACACTCGGCACGAGTTGCCAACCCGAAAATAGTTGACCCATCCCATGATGACGGGACGAATCCGTTCTAGCACTTCGGGAAGCTTTCGGTGGCGGGAGAATTTCAGAATTC
>DATCIL010000375.1:0-2197 GCA_036507795.1 Anaerolineales bacterium
GCGGGCATTTGCGGAAAGACTGACCAGGCGCTGGTGGAAGCAAGGTTCGCCCGCGAGACGGGTTATCATGCCGGCCTGTTATCCCTGGGTTGGCTGCGGGATGCCAGCGATGACGAGCTGATGGAGCATTGTGAAGCAGTAGCCCGGGAAATTCCAATATTCGGTTTCTATCTGCAGCCTTCGGCCGGCGGGCGGCTCCTGTCGCATGCCTTCTGGCGCAGGTTCGTGGAAATTCCCAATGTGATCGCCATAAAAATCGCCCCATTCAACCGCTACCAGACATTGGACGTGGTGCGAGCGGTGGCAGAGGCAGGGAGAGCCGGCGAGATCGCGCTGTACACCGGCAACGACGATAACATCCTGATCGATTTGCTCACCGAATACCGGTTCCAGAGCGCAAACGGGGAGGTTCGCGCACATATCGCCGGCGGCTTATTGGGCCAGTGGGCCTGCTGGACCCAAAGAGCGGTGGAACTCCTCGAGACTGCCAGGCAAGCCCGCTACAGAGGAGAGATCCCTGCGGAACTGCTCACCCTGGCGGCACAGTTAACCGACGCCAACGCCGCGATTTTTGATGCGGCCAATCACTACGCCGGATGTATAGCCGGAATTCACGAAGTGTTGCGCCGGCAAGGATTGATGGAAAACCTGGTTTGTCTGGACCCTGGACAGGCTCTCTCGCCTGGACAGTCGGCGGAGATCGATCGCGTGAGCCGGGCATATCCCCATCTGGTGGATGATGGTTTCGTCAAATCGAATCTCGCACAGTGGCTGGAATCATAATTGGCAAGAAAGGAGGCTGGTAGTTGAAGATTTTCTTTCGCCCAAACTCTAACCAATCCAAAGGCTTCAATTCATAAACTAAAGGAGCGTTACAAGCTATGACTGGCAAACCAAGACAAAACAAACTTTCTCGGCGCGAGTTCCTGCGCCTCGCCGGGATGACGACCCTGGCCGGCGGCGTTTCGATCTTCCTCCCGGGCTGCGCTCCCGCCACGCCGGCAGTCGAACCTGCGGCGGGCCAGGCAGGTATGGTCGACACCTCTGCCTTCAAGAAGGACCCGCCTTGGACAATCGGGCGCGCCGGCGCCGGGGACGTCAACGCCTGGATGGTGATGCTGAGCCATCACTATGAATACGCCATCCAGGAAAAATACAAAGATCAATTCGAGGATTACTTTGTGACTGCGGCCAACTTTGACCCGGCCAAGCAAATCAGCGATGTGGAGGACCTGCTCTCCCGGAATATCGACCTGCTCTTTATCGAACCGGCGGCGGAAGCGCCTTTGACGGCCATCGTGGAAAAAGCAATGAACCAGGGGGTCCCGGTTGTGCTCGCTTCCACGCGGGTAAACTCTCCCAATTACGTGAGCTGGGTATATCGCAATAATGTGGAGGTCGGATTCCGATATGCGGAATACATTGGCAATAAGATCAACGGGCAGGGAAACGTGGTCTTGTTGATGGGCTTCGCCGGCAGCAGCTACGCCGAAGATGTCCTGCGCGGCGTCCGGCAGGGTCTGGCCAGCTTCCCGGACATCACGGAGGTCGGGCTCGCCAACGCCAACTGGTCTCCAACCGACGCCAAGAAAGCCATGGAGGCCTTCATCCAGTCCAATCCGCAGATCGACGGAGTCATCTCGGATGGCGGGCAGATGGGATTGGGAGTGGTGGATGCCCTGCTTGACGCCGGTCGACCCATTCCGCCGATTACGGGGGACGGCTGGAACGGCTGGCTGCGCCGGGCAAAGGAGCTGGGGATCAGCTTCCTGGCGGTATCCGGAGACCAGGCTCTGAGCATGACGGCCGTGGACCAGGGCGTCAAGGTATTGAGCGGCGAACCTGTCGTCAAAAACGTCGAGTATCCCTATGTGACCTTCGAGGAGGGCGAGATCGATACGTATTACCGGCCGGACCTGAATGACCAGTATTGGGCGCCCCATGAGCTTCCCGAAGAATGGGTGACCCGCATTTACGGATCATGAGCATTGGAGCATCATTTTTACAATTAGGGGAGGCTGGGGTTTTGCAGGCGGGCGAAGCCCGCCTGCAAAACCCCAGATATCACTTGTCTAGAAGTCAGGAATTGGAGGTAGCTAGAGATGAGTTTGAAAATTGCTGTTGTGCAGCTCGATTGCGTGTTAGGGGACGTGAATGCCAACCTGGATAAGATGGCGCGCTTCACCGCGGCGGGCGC
>DATCIL010000376.1:0-1423 GCA_036507795.1 Anaerolineales bacterium
TATAATCCAGATCATGGGAATGGTACACGGATGAACGCGGATCGACGCAGATGATGTTTTGTTTTAATGAGAAGCTGGACTCGTGGCATAATTGGAAGTAAGGATGGTTAAGCGACCGGAATCTTTAGAGGAGTTTTGGGAGTATTTGCTTTCAGGGGAGCCGGAGAGGGTGCAGGTAGCTATTGAGGACCTGGATGAAACGCAAAAGCCGGCGGTGATCGCACACCTGCGACGCATGGCGAGCGAGGCAGGCTGGCAGCCGGGCCAGCGCGACTCGGCCAGGGCGGCGTTAGAGATTATTACCACGAAGGGCGCAAAGGGTAACACGAAGGACACCAAAAAATAATTAAAACATAACTTCGTGACCTTTGTGCTGAACCCTGGTGCCCTTTGTGTTTAAACTAGGCCTTTGAAGGCGGTGTTTGATGGGCGAGGAGACGAACAAACGTAGGACGACAGAGACCAGCGCGTTTGGCACGCCGGGCAGGATCAGCCATGACGCTTCGAAGTTTTATGCCAGCCGGTTGTATGAAGACGTACAGGTGGAGAAAAAGGTGCGGTACGTGGAGAATCCTATCCCGCAGGAGCGCCTGGATCGCATATTGTGCAAGTCCAGCGAGGCGATGGTGGAGCTGCCGGATAACAGCGTTCACTTAATGGTTACATCGCCCCCGTACAACTCCAGCAAGGAGTACGATGAAGATCTCAACCTGGAAGAATACCTGGCGCTGCTGCGACAGGTATGGCAGGAGGCCTACCGGGTGCTGGTGCCGGGCGGCCGGGCCTGCGTCAACGTGGCCAATCTTGGCCGGAAACCCTACATCCCTTTACATAGTTTAATCATTGACCAGTTGCTGGCGAGCGGCTTCTTGATGCGCGGGGAGATCATCTGGAATAAGGCTGCCAGCGCCAGCCCGTCGACCGCCTGGGGCAGCTGGATGTCGGCCACCAACCCGGTGCTGCGCGACGTGCACGAGTACATCCTCGTCTGCTGCAAGGATACGTTCCGCAGGAAACGCAAAGGAAAAGAAAATACCATCGCCAGGGACGATTTCTTGGAGTGGACCAAAAGCGTGTGGACCTTCCCGGCGGTATCCGCCAGGCAAATCGGGCACCCGGCGCCTTTCCCACTGGAGCTGCCCCGCAGGCTGATCCAGCTGTATACATTTAAGGGGGACGTGGTGCTGGACCCCTTCGCCGGCAGTGGCACCACTTGCATCGCCGCCCGGGAAGCCGGCAGGTATTACGTCGGCTATGATACTCGGCAGGAGTACGTGGAGCTGGCGGAGAAGAGATTGAGAGGTGAGGTGTGAAGTAGGTGTAGTTAATTTCAAGAAATGTGGTGCGAGATTTCCGGGCTGCTCCAGGGGATCACTCATCATCCGCTGGTGGAAATTCATAAAACAGTTGCACGTGTAGGTTG
>DATCIL010000377.1:0-5222 GCA_036507795.1 Anaerolineales bacterium
GGATTCCCGCTAACGGTTCGATCTCCATGAACCTGGCTGGTCTGCATACGCAGACCCAGGTCACCTTCGAGGCAACCCTGCCCTCTGATAACGTTGTGATCAATGACCGGCGCGTGACCGGTCCGGCATTCGAGCGGGTCAGGGCACTTATGGATCGAGTTCGAAAAATGAGCGGTCGAAATGAGTTCGCCCACGTCATCAGTCAAAATAACTTTCCAACGGCTGCCGGCATTGCTTCCTCCGCCTCCGCATTCGCCGCTCTCAGCCTGGCTGCAACTGCCGCCGCCGGCCTCGAACTAGACCAGGCAGATCTCTCCCGCCTGGCGCGCACCGGCTCTGGCTCGGCCTGCCGGTCTGTGCCGGGAGGCTACGTGGAGTGGCAGCCAGGCGACAGCCACGAGAGCTCCTATGCCTTTTCGATTGCCGCCCCAGAACACTGGGCGCTCACGGATTGCATTGCGGTTGTCAGCCGGACTCACAAGCCGGTTGGCTCCAGCGCCGGTCATGATCTCGCCGATACCAGCCCTTTCCAGGCTTCCCGGGTCTCTGATGCTCCCCGGCGTCTGGAAATTTGCCGGCAGGCAATCCGTCAGAAAGATTTCGAGGCCCTGGCAAAGATCGTGGAACTTGACAGCAACTTGATGCACGCTGTAATGATGACTTCCTCCCCTGCCCTGCTCTACTGGCAGCCTGCCACCCTGGAGATCATTCACGCGGTGCAAGCCTGGCGGAAGAGCGGAAAACCGGTCTGCTATACCATCGACGCGGGTCCGAATGTACACGTTCTGTGTCCATCTGAATTCGCTGAGGAAATAAAGGAAGAGCTAAATCATATCAAAGGGGTGGAGATGATCCTTTCGGCCGAACCGGGTGGTCCGGCCCGGCTGCTAGAACTCTGAAATCTCACCTGGGGTTAGAATTCTGTTAGAATCATATCTCTTTCCGGCGGGGTGCTGGCTTGCTGGTTCAGGACAGGATATAATCAAGGTAATCTCTAAATGGTGGATAGTATGGATACGACTCTATTTATCGAAATTGGACAATTTGTTGGCGCCCTCGCTGCACTGATCATCATTCACGAGCTCGGTCACTTCGTGGTGGCCCGGCTGTTCAACATTGAAGTGGAAGAGTTTGGTTTGGGATTCCCCCCGCGCCTGGCAACCCTCTTCGAGGCCGGTGGCACAAAATACACGTTGAATTGGATTCCGCTGGGAGGCTTCGTGCGCCCGAAAGGTGAGAATGACCCGGATGTGCCCGGTGGATTGGCAGCTGCCAGCCCGTGGGTGCGCCTGGCCGTCCTGGCCGCCGGTCCACTTGCCAACCTGCTGGTAGGCGTCCTGCTTTACACCATTATCTTGAGCCGCATCGGAGCTCCGATCAGGGACCAGGTTCAAATCATCGAGGTCGCTCCGAACTCGCCGGCGCAACAGGCCGGATTGCGGGCAGGAGATCTGATTCTGGAGGTAAACGGACAGGAAATCAACAGCACAGATGACCTTCAGAGCACGATTCACGACAGCCTGGGTGAGGCAACAACGATCACGTTCCAGCGAGATGGCCAGGTGCAGGAAGCGGTACTCACCCCGCGCGAGAATCCACCGGAGGGCGAAGGTGCCATCGGCATCGTGATGAGCAACCCTACCCGGCCGATCAGCCTCGTGGAAGCTTTACCCAGAGGCGTACTGGGCGTATTTCAGCACAGCCGTCAAATTCTCTCCTTTCCAGTTCAAATGATTCAGGGCGATGTAAGCCCGGAGGAAGGCCGCTTCGTGGGTTTTAAAGGTATGTTTGATATTTATCAAGAGGTTCGGCAAAGCGAACCAGGTCCCATTGTCCCCTCTGGCGTGCAGGTGCTCGGCTTCTTCGCCACAATTACAATTTCACTCGGGATCCTGAACCTTTTACCTATCCCGGCCCTGGATGGTGGGCGCATTCTTTTCGTCCTTCCAGAAATTGTTATCGGGCGCCGCATTCCTCAGGAATATGAAAACGTTATTAATCTGGTCAGTTTTGCGTTGCTCCTGGTGTTGTTGCTCTATATAAACCTGCAAGATTTTGTTAACCCGATTGAGTTACCCAGGTAAGCAGTTATCACTTTTTAGATAAGATAAGGTATTTAAGTGATAAGTGCGATGAGTGGTATTTCCGTAATCCCCTTTCAAAAGCTGCTGGACGCTCTTTTAGACGTTGACACACCTTTCCATCCCCGCTACCTCTACCGGCTATCCGATCTTGAGCCGGACGAACTCAACGAGCTGGAGAAGAACTGGCGCCAGGTGCCGCTCTGGCGGCGGCAGGCGCTGCTGAAAGACCTGGAACAGCTGGGAAGGATTAATGATTTGCTCTCTTTTGAAGCAATCGGGCGTTATGCAGTACAGGATGAGGACCCGCAGGTTCGCAATCTTGCTGTGCGCATTCTCTGGGAGTTTGAAGCCAAGGAGCTGGCGCCCTTGTTCCTCTCGATAATGGAAACGGACAGCGACACCGAAGTACGCGCCTCGGCTGCGGTTGCGCTCGGACGTTTCGTCTATTTGGGTGAAATTGATCAATTGCCGCTGGAAATGCGGCGGGAAATCGAAGATCGCTTGATCGAGATGGTTGAATCGGAAGCCCCGCCCACGGTCCGGCGCTCCGCCCTCCAGTCGGTGAGCTATTCGGGCCGGCCGGAAGTACCTGGGCTGATCGACAAGGCTTTCAAATCGGGCGAGAAAAAGTGGATGGAAACTGCTTTGCTGGCCATGGGTCGTTCTAGCGACGAACGCTGGGAAAGCGAAGTGACCGAAATGCTGGACAGCAAATTCCCTTCGCTCCGGGCTGAGGCAGCCCGGGCCGCTGGCGAGCTGGAAATGAAGGATGCAGCACAGCGCCTTCTCGAGCTGCTGGATGACAGCGATGATGAAGTGCGCCGGGCCGCCATCTGGTCTCTTTCCCAAATCGGCGGAGAGGGTGTGCGGGAAGGCTTGGAAGAACTACTGGAAAAAGCTGATGAAGACGAAGAAGCTTCCCTGCTGGAGAGCGCCCTCGACAATCTATCCTTTACCGAAGATTTTAAGCTGTTCTCCCTGTTCGATTTTTCGAACACGGATATTGAAACAAAATTTATTGACTTCGCCGATGAAGATGAATATTACCTGGAGCCTGACATCGCAGATAACGACGAGGAAGCGCAGGATTGAATGAACTCCTGATCCTTTTTAGCAACAACATTCTCCCAATTTTTCTGGCTGCCAGCGGCGGATTTCTAATCGGAAAATACTTGCAGGTCAGCCCCCGCCCGATTTCCCAGACCGCCTTTTATATTTTTAGCCCGTGCTTGATCTTCAGCCTGCTTACCACCAGCCAATTAAGCGGCGCAGATATCACCCGCATGGTCGGCTTCACCATCGTCAGCGTTCTCGCGGTTGGAGGATTGACCTGGTTATTGGGAAAGCTCTTGCGTTTTGAACGTCGCTTGCTGGCTGCTGTTTTGCTGACCAGCATGTTCAACAACTCAGGAAACTACGGCCTTTCGCTCAATTTGTTCGCCTTTGGCGAAACTGCTCTCGCCTACGCCAGCCTCTATTTTGTAACCATGGCGGTCCTGGTTTACTCGGTCGGAGTGGTCATCGCATCCCTGGGTACTTCCAGCATTAAGGATTCCCTGGCCGGTTTGCTGAAAGTACCGGCCCTTTATGCCGTGGTTCTCGCCTTGCTCTTTGACGCTCTCGAGTTGCAGCTCCCGCTGTTTTTGGATCGCACGGTTTCGCTCCTGGGAGACGCCGCAATTCCAGTTCTTATGGTCTTGATGGGTATCCAGCTTGGGCACGCTCAATGGGAGGGCCAGACCCTGGCGCTGACCTTATCCAATGTCATGCGGCTGGTTGCCGCTCCAGCCATCGCCCTGGCGCTCGGCGCAGTTTTTGGATTGCAGGGGTTTGCCCGGCAGGCCGGAATCATTGAATCAGCCACTCCCACCGCTGTGGTCACGACTGTTCTGGCTACCGAGTATAATGTCGAACCATCTTTTGTGAGTACGGTGGTGTTCGTCAGCACTTTGATAAGCCCGGTCACTGTCACTCCCTTACTCGCCTATCTGGGAGCTTGAGGTGCGCAAGGGTATCTTTTTACTTTCCGTTTTTCTCACGCTGGAGTTCATCTTTTTAACGCCCACGTCCCTGAAGGCAAACGACGAAACTCAGGTCACGGACATTCGCTTCGAATACAATTACGGGGAGGTGATTGTCTTTGAAGCTATGCTCGATTCTGAAGAAGCCGTTGATGAGGTATCGCTCTTTATCCAGCCGGAGGGTGCAGGCACCACCCAGCTGGTTCCAGCCATAATTGACCCTCAAGGTGCCATCATTGCTACCTATGATCTAAGAGAAAATCCGTTGCCGGTTTTTTCCCAGGTGGAATATTGGTTTCGGGTTGATTTCATAACCAGCGATGGCATCGAAAGTGAGCATGACCGTTTCTTTTATCAGGACAATCGCTTTGATTGGGAGACACTGGGAGACGAGCAATTTGAGGTGCACTGGTATTCAGGTGATATTGCCTTTGCTCAACGTGTGCTTAATACGGCCCAGACCGGTCAGCTTCGCGCAAAGAGCTATTTGCCGTTATCCGCTCCACAAAACATCGATATCTATGTCTACAGCAACGCGCAGGATCTGCAATCCACCCTCAATTTATCCGGTCAAACCTGGGTGGCCGGCCATGCCAACACAGACCTGGGTGCGATTATGGTATCGCTCCCGCCTGGTCCGGAACAGCAGCTCGAAATGGAGCGGCAAATTCCACACGAAATTATGCACATCATGCTCTCCCATGCGACCGGAGATGGCTACGCCAAGCTGCCTGCCTGGTTTGTCGAAGGGTTGGCTTCCATTGCCGAACTTTACCCCAACCCCGACTATGCCGTTCTATTAGAAAGCGCTTACCGCAATAACACTTTGATCCCTATCGCTGCTCTATGCAATGTATTCCCGCGTGACGCCTCCAGCGCGCTGCTGGCCTACGCCGAATCGGCCTCTTTTACCCGCTTCATTTATGAGCAGTATGGGACGCCTGGGCTTGAGGAGCTGCGCAAACAGTATGCCACTGGTCTTAGTTGTGAACGGGGTTCCGAGGTAGCGCTGGGCATCGCTCTGAACCGTTTGGAATTCCGCTGGCGGCAGGAGGCCCTCGCCGACCTTAACCTGCCCAACCTCATCCAGGATTTTGGTCCCTGGGTAATGCTGCTG
>DATCIL010000378.1:0-12686 GCA_036507795.1 Anaerolineales bacterium
GCGCTCAGCCGGGAGGAGTTACATGATAAGGTATGGGGTAAGGAATGGGTCGGCGATCCGCGCACCCTTGCAGTCCACATCCGTTGGCTGCGGCTGAAAGTTGAAGACGATCCGGCTTCTCCCCGCTACATTCAGACGGTCCGTGGGTTTGGTTACCGTTTTGCCGGTCCGGAGGAGTTACCCTGAGCTCGCGTGGCGGGCGATGAAGACCAGATGTGGCGCGTGATCAGCAACTTGTTAGATAACGCCATATCATTCACGCCGGCGGGAGGCCGGGTTGATTTGCGCGTCAAGTCTCTGGCGGAAGGACGCATCGTCCGGCTCGAAATCCTGGACACGGGAATGGGAATTTTGGAAAGGGATCTTCCCCATATCTTTGAGCGGTTCTACCGTACTGAAAATACCCGCCAGCGGAAAAGCCGCTCACAAGGCAGCGGGCTGGGCCTGGCGATTTCGAAATCGATTGTGGAAATACACGGAGGGCGCATCGGCGTTACCAGCCGCTTGGGAGCCGGCTCACTTTTTTGGGTCGAAATACCAGCGAATTAACCTCGCTCCCGGCTGATTGACGTATCACTGACTGCTGAACACCGCTGGCAGAACTCGTTTGAACAGAGCAGCGCTAAAGGATCGGCTGCTATCCAGGCGCGCACGATCTCGAGCAATGGAGAGAGAGGTACCGCTTCTACCTGTGCCGCTCCAATCTGAACCCTTCGATTTATCCCCTCCAATTTGGGCACAATTGCTTGAAATCCATCGGAACATCCCGGAAAACCGGGACATTCACGTACGCCATGCGGGGTGAGCGCCCAGCGGATGAACTGCTTGCGACCAGCCAGGCGCTCTGCAAAATGCATGCTCGTGTTGCTGGTATGATTTACGCCCAGCAGCAAAACCCAGCCCTGCTCATCCATTAAGACGCGGATCGGCGCCAGCGGTTCAGCGTAGGTTTGCGCACGTAGAGCCCGCTGCGCATTGATTCCGGTAAACGAGAGGATGGGATGCCGGGAGCGGAGGGATTTGGGATGGCGGCGTAAGCACTCAGCCAGAACGCCCATCAAGCGGTCGGCAGGCAGCTTGGGGTCGAAAATCACAGCCATCCGGTTAATTGCATGTCCCTTCCCGTAGTCTAAGGCGTTATTTTCCGGACCTGTTTCCGGTACCACCATCGTCTTATAGGTGAATGCCGGCATGACCACGCGGGAAGCAGTGGCCATAAGAGCACCGAGCAGTGTTCCGGCGCCGCCCTGTACGTTTCCGAAGGCGGACAGCGAGGCATGCGCGATAACCGGATTTGAAGGATCTAACTCTAATCTGCGAAACCCGGTGATCAGGTCGCGAAAAGTTAGCATCCTGAGCTGCCTCTACTTTCCTTTCCACTCCGGCTTACGTTTCTCAGCAAAAGCTTGCATGCCCTCTTTTTGATCCTGGCTGCCGAACAAAAAGTAAAAAGAGCGCCGTTCGTCTGCCAGGCCATCGCTCAAGAAGGATTCAAAGGTGTGATTGACAGCTTCTTTCGCTAATCGAATAGCTAAAGGCGCCCGAGCCGCGATTTCGTTGCCAAGCTGCAAAGCTTCCTCAAGATAACGTTCTATAGGAACCACTCGATTAACGAGCCCTAACTGCTGCGCTTCCTCGGCGGAGAGTGTGCGGTTGTTCAGCACCATTTCCATGGCAAGTGCTTTGCCCAGGGCCCGGGTTAACCGCTGGGTGCCGCCCGCGCCCGGGATGACACCAAGATTGATTTCTGGCTGTCCAAATTGGGCGGTCTCGGAAGCTACGATCATATCGCAGGACATGGCTAGCTCATTCCCACCGCCCAGACACCAGCCGGACACGGCTGCGATAATTGGTTTTTTGATCTGCATGATGCGATCAAAAGGAGCAATATGCTCGCTGCGGAGCATATCAATGGCTGAGGCAGCCGCCATCTCCTTGATGTCGGCGCCCGCCGCGAAGGCGCGCTCGTTCCCCGTAATCACGATCGCTCCGATGGCCTCGTCATTATCGAAATCGCTCAAGGCTTCCATGACTTCTTCAATCAACGCGCTGTTGAGCGCATTGAGGGCTTTTGGGCGGTTCAACTGCACCAGGCCAACCCGGTCGTGAACCTCCGTGAGGATCATTTCGTAGTCGCTCATTGGCTTCTCCGTTCTTTCTAACTCGATTTTGGTGCAAAACGCGCTCAGCTGCCGTCCCCGTGCGCTGCCATCCCCTTATGCTCAGCCGCGGTCCTCGGCCAAGCCATTCTTATGGCCGCCCTGAGCCGCCAACCCTCCAGATAGCCGTTTGCACCACGAACTAACTCATGACTTTGCCGCCGTCCACATTTATGGCTTGCCCCGTTAAATAGCTGGCGGCCTCGCTGCACAGGAAGAGCACCACGCCGGAGACATCGTCTGGTTTTCCCAGGCGCGACTGGGGGATGTCCTCCAGCCACTTTTTCACCGTGGCTTCGTTCTGCCTGAGCGCGGCCGTCATTTCGGTTTCAATCACGCCCGGGCAGACTGCGTTGACCCGGATACTGTGTTCTGCCAGCTCCCGGGCTGCTTCCCGCGTCAGTCCAATCAATCCCATCTTGCTGGCGACATACGCGGAACGGTCTTTGAGCCCGTGCGCCCGCCCCGCAATGGAGCCGACATTCACAATAACACCCCCTCCCTGTTCCCGCATCACTCGCCCGACCGATTGCATGGTCAGGAACGGTCCGCCCAAATTGACGTCGATTGTGCGTCTCCAGTCCCACTCATCCAATTCCAGCAGGGGAGCGTGAGGCTCCACGCCGGCGTTGTTGATCAGGATATCAATTCTTTCCCACTCATCCAGGATTTCTTCGATCATCGTCTGAACCGCCATCTTTTTCGAGACGTCAGCAACGATTCCTTTTGCCTGCCCTCCAGCTGCCGTGATCTGCGCGATGGTTTCATCCAGGTTGACCGGCGAGATATCGTTCGCTGCGACCTTCGCCCCCTGATCGGCAAAAGCCTGCGCGATCGCCCGGCCAATGCCTCTCCCTGCTCCGGTAACCAGAGCAATTTTTCCTTTAAATTCGCTCATACTGTTCTCATTGCCCAATTTTTTCTAGGATTGCGCGGTTGTCGAACAACGCGCGATCTCCACCCGATTCTCAGCGGCGTTGAGCGGGAGTCCCAAATAGGGCGAGGGATCCAGCGTGTTGCTTATGTCCAGCTCATTTAGAAACCCGCCCTGCCCGTCGTCGCGGACGATCGAGAAGTGCAGGTGGATGCCAGTGGGATTGAACGGGTCTCCGGAATAATTGCCCTGGTGTCCAAGCAGTGTGCCGGCTTCTACGTAGACCTCGCTGCTGCCAGGCGGGAATTCTGCCACGATATAAGAACTGCCATCGGAATTAGCCATGTGCGTGTAATAGGTCCAGATTTGGCGTTCCGGATGGAACGGATCCCTGGGGATGCGGACGATAACGGTAGCTTTCCAGTCGGGCAAGCGGGTCAGGTAGCCGGGGTAGGCGGCCACGACGGGAACCTGGTTCAGCTCGCCGCCTCCGAAGATATCAATGCCCTGGTGGCGGTGCCCGGGACGAAAGGAATCCCCCCAGAGATATCCGATGAAACCGTTGGTGGGCAGGATAAACGGTGCATCCCCGCAGCGCTCCCCAGCAGCTATTACCCTGTCCGGGTGCGCATCAGGATCAAGGAACCAGGAAAGCACCAGCGCTGAGCTTATGCCCGAGGTCCTGAACCAGCGGAACGTTAAGATACCCAACACCACCAGAAGCACGATAAATGTTGGCAGCCAGAAGCGCAGTGGCGAGCGCGCATCCCCGTTCTCCATGCCGGATCAGGTATCTCCCTTTTCCATCAGTCCACTGCTTGGATCGATCAGATCGATCACCTCGGCGTGAGTTACGCGCAAGATATCCTCCGGAGACAGGTGCACCAAAGCGTTCTCGGCGCCGCCGCCGGCATAAACGCTGGGCTGTTCAAGCACGCGTTTATCTATTAGGCTGGGGAGGGGATAGCGGTGACCGAACGGAGGCATTGCGCCCACCTCGAAGCCGGTTTCCGCGAGCACTGTCTGCGGAGAGGCCAGCTTAACCCTTTTGCGCCCGACTTCCATGTGAACGGCGATGGCGCGCTGTTCTACTCTCCAGACACCGCAGCTGATTGCCAGCAGTGGCTTTCCATTAATCATAAAAAGGATAGATTTAACGATGCGTTCAGGCAAGGTCTGGACTACCTGAGCAGCGGCATCCACGGTTGGTGTGGGCGCGTCCAGCTGTAATATCTTGCCCGGAATCTGGTTTGCCCGCATGAAGGCCTCCAGCTCGGCCGGTCCTAATTGTTTAGTTTTCGTCATCGGGTTCCGGCCTGCGATGCTTGAGGATGTTCTCTAGATTATCCTCTTTGTGATCGGCGTAAAGGAGGGTCATCCGTCCAGCGGTCATTTGCTGGAGCAACTCGCCTGCCGCCCGTCCTTCCGGCGAACTCATTGCTTCTTGTATAGCCGCCAGCGAATCAAAATAGAGTTCATGGATTATAGTGCAATCAACGCTGCCGTATAAAACGCCATCCACCCGGCTCGTCGATTCGCGCCTCAGGCCGGGCATGCGTTCGGCGACGTGGAGGAATTTGGGCCAGGTTTCATCAAAAGCAGCGTAATCTTCGGGAGGCTCTATCAGGATCACCAATTTATGCATTTGCGCTCCTTCCCGGTTGATTATACCTAACATCTTCGTACATTAGATTTTTGTAAGAATAACGGAACTGCAATTCGCGCATCCTATGCAATCGGACAATTCGTGGTATGATTCCCCGCGGTTGAAAAAACCGTTTACCTGTGTAAAGGTATAATCATGGATACTATGGATGATAAAATCACGATTATTGAAGGACCGCCTCCCACTTTTGAAGCGGTCGATGATGGCTGGGTATTGGGATTACATGAGAGTCCGAATCTTGGTCAAATCGCCGTCACCCGGTTGCGAACTTTCAACGGTCCGGCCCTGGTAGAGCGCTGCCACAAGGCCTGGCGCAATCAGCAGCCCATTCACCTGGAATACAAATCCGAGGATGGTTTCGAGCAGCAAGCGCCCATCGTTGCCGCCCGCTACATTGATACTGAGGCCGGTCATGTGCTTGTCCTATGGATCCGCCTGGCGGATGAAGAGGTCGAGTTGGAACTAGGCTACGAAGACGATTTTGGCGATGATGACGACGAGGATGCCGATTTTTCGGACTGGTCCTTCTAACAAATTCGATCACCGGACCCGGGAATTTTCCCGGGTTTTTTATTTTTTCTCCGCAACTTCTCGAAACATTGGGGCGCTTTCAAGCGCCCCTTCCCACAATTGCTGAACCCATGCTAAACTTTGGATAAACTTTAGGAAAGGGAGGCAGTATGTCTGATTCACCCCCTGTGATCACCGATCTGAAGGACTATGTGCTTACCATCAGGTTGAACCGCCCGAAGGCGAATGCCTTTAATCTGGAAATGATCGATATGGTCCGGGATGCGCTAAAACAGGCAGGACGCGATGCGCAGGTTCGTTGCGTGGTGCTCACCGGTTCAGGCCGCGTCTTCAGTGCGGGACAGGATGTCAAGGATTTTACGACGACGGGCGACGACCGCTCTTTTCGCCAGCATTTGCAGCGCACTTATAATCCCTTGATTCTGCAAATTCGCCGTCTGGAGAAGCCGATGATCGTCGCATTAAATGGCGCGGTTGCCGGCGCTGCCCTGGGCATCGCGCTGGCTTGTGATCTGCGTATCGCTTCTGAAGACGCTCGTTTCGTGGTGGGTTTCTTAGGGATTGGCCTGGGGATGGATTCGGCCGTGTCTTTGCTGCTGCCAACGTTAATCGGTCTGGGTCGGGCGACCGAGCATGCCTTTACAAACAAGCCGATCAGCGCTCAAGACGCCTTAGCCTGGGGTCTGGTAAACCGCCTGGCGCCTGCTGATCGGCTGCACCAGGAGGCGGCCGATTGGGCCGCCGAGATTGCCCGGGGACCGGTCGGCGCGATGGGGCTGGCTAAACGGGACTTGAACAAGGCCATGCTGAGCAACCTCGAACAGGTGTTAGACTACGAGGCCCACAACCAGGATATCGCTGGCCGGCGTGAGGAACACAAGGAGGGCGTGCAGGCCTTCCTCGAGAAGCGCCCGCCGCAATATGTTCAGGAACAGTAGTTAACAGGCTCTCGCCGTCCGCGCCTGCTCAGCCGCCATCCCCACACGCTCAGCCGCCGTCCTCGGCGGCGTTGCGCCCACAAATGCTCAGCCGCCGTCCTCGGCGGCGTCCGCCCGCCAGATGGCGCACACCTATGCTCAGCCGCCGTCCTCGGCGGCGCCCTGCGCCGGCGCTGTGAGCGTTGCTGCACGTGGGAGTGGCGATTAGAAGAGCTGCCCGCGCAGATATAGGGTCAGGGCAGCCAGGAGAATAAAGAGTAAGCCGACCCCCGCAGCTGTAAGGATCGCTTCTGGCAGCTCGCGTTGATCCCTCACCGACAGGTCCGGGAAGATGCCGTCGACGACCAGGACCGGACCCGCAAACCAGGTGAAAAGAGTTCCTCCAATTAATCCACCCATGTGTCCCCAATTGTCAATCCCGGGTGACAGGCCAATCGCCAGGTTGATCACGGCGATCATAATGATATTGTTCAGCGCTCGCCTGGCGAATCCTCCTAGCACTTCTCTGTTCTGATAGAGAAAAACGCCTTGCGCCCCCAATAATCCGAAGATCGCGGTCGAAGATCCTAAGGACCGGGCGGGTGAAAACGTAAAGGAGAAAACGTTGCCCGCAAATCCGCTCAAAAAGAATAGCGCTAAAAAGCGCCCGTGCCCAAAGTGGCGCTCCAGGCCCGGCCCAAAGATAAATAGTGCGTACATATTAAATCCAATGTGCAGGATGCTGCCGTGCAGGAACATCGGCGTGAACAAACGCCACAATTCACCCTGGGCGATCAACTGGTTGTCTTTGACCCCGAGGGCTGCCGGAATGTCTGCCCCAAAAAGGGATTGGCTGCCCAGCTGGGCAATGAAAACAAGCACATTAAGGGCGATTAACAGATAAGTAAAGTAAGGGGTAATCGCTGGCGCCAGGACCGGGACCCGCCGGCGAGCAGGCGGCGTTTCCGGTCCTATCTCTCGATTGTAGTCCGGATAAGGCGATGAGGGAGGAGGTTGGTTCACAAAGAAACCTTTCTGGGATGGACCCTGTGATGTTCGGCGCGGATGATGGCGAGAATCGTATCGACGGTTTCGTCGAGCTCGTTTTCGCGGTTCAAAACGACGTAATCGAACTCGTGGATGCGCTTGAGTTCCTGGCGGGCAGTGGCAATGCGCAGTTTCAGACCCTCGCGGGTTTCAGTCTTGCGAGCCATCAGGCGGTGGACGAGCTCTTCCTCGTTCTGGCTCGTCAGGAAGATGAGCACGGCATCCTTGGTCTTTCCGCGAATTGTGGCGGCGCCTTGAACGTCAACGCGCATAACAACATCTCTGCCGCTTTCCAGCGCCTGGCGCACCTGTTCTTTAGGAATGCCTTTATAGTCGTTATAGACGATGGCATATTCTAACAACTCTCCTCGCTCGATCATTTCGGCGAATTCATCTGAAGAGACGAAGAAATAATCCAGGCCATGCTCCTCGTCGGCTCTCGGCGGCCGGGTGGTCGCAGTAATCACAAAGTGAAAGGGCAAATCGCGGGCTTTCATGTGCTGGATGACGGTATCCTTGCCGACGCCGGATGGACCCGAGATGACGATGATCAAGGGTTCGTGATGATTTGGATTGTACGGATTGGGTTCGATGCTCATGAACGCTCTTTCTCGCGGTTATAATCTAAGCGTATCTTGGCAAACCGCCGAAAGGTTTTTGAAGATAACAGAGATCTGAACGGCGGTCTGCGGCTGACGCTAAAGCGATTGGCCGCTTGGTACCTGGTTTTTTGTCAAATTACTTTCGGCCAATCGCCCATCTTTGCTGGAGGTTATGTATGCCAAACTACGAGTATCGCTGTCTGAACTGTCGCCGCCGCTTTGAAGTATACATGTCTTACAGCGAATACGGCAAGCGCAGTTTGCAGTGTCCACATTGCCAGAGCGAAGAGATCCAGCGGCGAATCGGGCGTATCCGCATTGCCCACTCAGAAGAGAGTCGCCTGGAAGACCTGGCCGATCCTTCAAAATTAGCCGGCCTGGAGGACGATCCCAAAGCCTTAGCGCGCATGATGCGGCAGATGAGCGGAGAAATGGGCGAGGATCTGGGTCCGGAATTCGATGAGGTCGTCGACCGGCTGGAATCAGGGCAAAGTCCCGAGGAGATTGAAGAAGCGCTGCCGGACATGGGAGGCGGCGATGAGGCTTATGGCGGCGGAGATTTCGATGACTTCTAATTACCTTTCACGGATCACGTTTTACGTTTTACACCCAACCTCTCCATAACCACATTGCGGACAGCCGCCTGCACCAGTTCAGGTGGCTGTTCCGCGTTTATCGTGATCCAGCGATCCGGTTTTTCTGCGGCCAACCTGTGATAACCGGCCCTGACGCGCTGGTGGAAGGCCAGGTCGTAGGCGTCTAGCCGGTTCCAGTCGCCGCCTTTCTCCCGGCGGCGCAGGCCGGTCTCCACTTCGACATCGAATAGAAGGGTCAGGTCCGGGCTGAGAGCGCCGGTGGCGAATTCGAGCAAGCAGCGCAGCTGTTCGAGGTTGTTTCCATGACCAAATCCCTGGTAGGCCAGGGTGGAATCGGCAAAGCGGTCGGACAGTACAATGCCATCCTTTTGAAGATGAGGGCGGATGACCTCTTCGACGAGCTGCGCGCGGGAAGCGAGGAAGAGCAAAGTTTCCGTCCGGGGGTGCATTGCGACGTTCTCTAAATCGAACAGGACGGTGCGCACCTGGTCGCCGATTTGAGTGCCCCCAGGCTCCCGAGTGATCAAAACCGAATAGCCTTCTTTTTGCAGATGTTGCGCCAGCGGGGCTACTTGAGAGGTTTTGCCGCTGCCGTCCGGACCTTCAAAGGTAATGAACATGAGACCTATTGCGTATTGCGTGTTGCGTATTGGGTATTGCCGATGGCATGATAGCTATCACGGAATACGTAATACGGAATAACTCTTACTCTCGATAAATGCGAACCCTGCGATGTGGCTCTTTGCCGTAGGAATGAGAGGTCAGGTTAGCCTGCCTGGCCATCTGGTGCTGAAGGCGGCGGATGTAGGAGGTGGCCGGGGGCAGCTCCACCCAGCGTTCGCCGTTGAGCACAGCGGTGATGGCGCCCTGCGTGTCGCGCAATGCTCGCTCTACCGCGGGTTCGGTTTCCTGTTCTTTAGACAGTTCAAACAGGTCAGCGAGGAACTGCTGCATCTGGTTGACCGTATTCGAGCGCAGCACGTAAATTGGGATACCCCGATTTTCGGCATCCACAATGGGGCGCATCCGCTTGCGGTAGTACGATCGCAGGGTTACCAGGACATCGGCCTGCCCCACATCTTTTACTACCAGGACGGGCACGCCAAGCCGTTTAGCAGCCTGGGATAGGCGGTTGCGGGCTACCCCGTAAGGATAAATGCGGACGGTCTGGAGCGGCTTCTCCAAAGCGGCGGCTGGTGGCCTTTCAACGGGCGCGCCACGGTCCATTTCCGGCTGCTGGTATGGCACGCGGGCGCGGCCATCTTCCTGGCGGCGGAAACCCTGGCCTCTAGAAGTCTGGCGCACGGCGGTCGGAGCAGGAGCTTGCTCGGTCACGATCTCACCGTCCTCTCCGCGCGTGCGGATTTCAGGTGGCGTTGGGTAGCCGCGCAGCAGCGAATCAACGGCTTCAGCGACATCGAGGTGAACGGCCAGCCGGTCACGGGTCTGGATTTCGATGAGCACATCGAAGGTCGGTGCCGAGCGCCGCTCGAGGACGGTTTTCTGTGTTCCGCGGCGGCGGGCCTCCTCGTCTGACAAGGTCACCGATTCGATGCCGCCCACCAGATCCGATAAGGTGGGGTTGAGCAGCAAGTTTTCGAGAGAGTTGCCGTGGGCTGTGCCGATCAATTGGACGCCACGTTCGGCGATGGTACGGGCAGCGGTGGCTTCCAGTTCACGCCCGATCTCGTCGATGACGATCACTTCAGGGTTGTGGTTCTCCACTGCCTCGATCATGACCTCGTGCTGCAAGGCCGGCGTGGCCACCTGCATGCGGCGAGCGCGGCCGACCGCCGGATGGGGAACGTCGCCATCGCCGCCGATCTCGTTCGAGGTATCCACGATGACCACGCGCTTGCTTTCGGCCAGGATGCGGGCGGCCTCTCGCAGCATGGTGGTCTTACCTACGCCCGGACGCCCCAGTAAGAGCAGGCTCTTGCCGCTCTCGATCAGATCCTGGAGGATATCAGTGGTGCCGTAAACGGCGCGGCCCACGCGACAGGTCAAACCCACGACGTGGCCGCGGCGATTGCGGATCGCTGAGATGCGGTGCAGCGTGCGTTCCAGGCCGGCGCGGTTATCGGTGTCAAACTCGCCCACTCGGTCTACGACGTAGTCAATTTCGTTGTGGGTTACCTCGACATCTCTAAGATTGACCTCCCGATCGACAAATCGGGCGGTTGGGATCCTCCCCAGGTCGAGAATGATCTCTAAAAGGTTTTCCTGATCGTCTTTTTCTGTAACTTCACGGGCAATCTCGGGCGGAATTATGTCTAGCAAAGCTTGTAAATCGTCTGTTATCCGACGTTGGCTCATACGCTATTTTTTGCTCTCCGATCTTACGTAAGGAGCGGTGGCCTCCGGGTGCCCGGTCTCGAGATTTCGCAATGCGATGGACTGGGCGACTTTTCTCGTGATAGCGAGATGCTTTACCATCAACGACTGGAGTGGACTGGCCTCCGCTCCAAGATTTTCAACAGGCGTCTCCAGCCAGGATTGATAAGAACGGATGCAAATGAATATCGGGCGGGAGCGCCGGTTGGGAAAATATTTAAATAAGTCAACCAGGCGATCGGCGATGTCCTTGGCTTCGGGGTGAACGAATGGCTGGACCCAGATGCCCCGGGCGCCATACCTGACCTCGACGTACGCCAGTAAATCTTCGCCTTCCTGGTAAACCAGACCGTTGGCCGGATTGGTCGGGGGTTGCTCGACCTGCTGGACCAAACCGGGTACCAGGTTGTTGTAGAGTGAGCGAATGGGGATGAGATCGCGGTCGGAGCTGCCACGCCAGGGAGTCTGTTTGGCTTCTCCAGCTGGATCACCGCTCAGCTTCCAGATGCGCTGGCGAGCATAGATGGCGAAGCTGTTCTGCCGGAAGGCTTCGAAGACAGGGGCCTGCTCATCCACTTCCGCCAGCAGATGCATGCCGCCGCGTTCGCCCACCTGGACGATCATGTGCTCCAGCAGTTTGGACAGGCCGCCGGCGACGAGGGCACCTTTTGGCGCCAGGAAGGTGAGCCGGGCGAAGGAGGAGCCGGAGCTGTGCATGACCTGGCCGATCAAGGGGGGTTCGGGATTGCCGTCGTTGCTGTAAAGGTAAGTGAAGATGCCAGTGGCGGGCGCAAAGTAGGAAAGGAGGGCGGCACCGGGAACCAGCATGGTGCCGCGGGTCAGCACGAGGGCTTTATCCAGAAACAGGCCCTGATCGCGGTACTTAAAGAGGGCGGGCAGGTCGCGCCAGTCAAAGAGTCGCACAGCCATGGCTAATTCGCCGATCCTCGATCCTTCTTCTCAATCATGCTGATGAAATAGCGGTGAAATCGGTCGTCTCCGGTCAACTCTGGATGGAAGGAAGTCGCCAGGAGATGATCTTGCTGAGCGGCGACGATGCGTCCATCGGGCAGCGTCGCCAGTACCTGGGCCCGGCCGTGAACAGATTCAATGAGGGGAGCGCGGATGAAGATGGCGTGGAATGGGCGCCGGTCCTGGTCCACCGTTTCCAGAACCGGGATCTCCAGATCAGTCTCAAAGCTGGATACTTGCCGTCCGAAGGCGTTGCGCTCGACGGTGATATCCATCAAGCCCAGGAGCGGCTGCTGCCGGCGGGCGTCCTGCGAGAGGAAAATAGCGCCGGCGCAGGTTCCCCAAATGGGCTGCTCTTCCCCAAAGGCGCGCAGTTCTTCTAAGAGCCCAAAGTCTCCGGCAAGTTTGCCGATGGTCGTCGATTCACCACCGGGGATGATCAGGCCGGCGATCGATTCTAAATGTGCCGGCAAGCGGATCTCGACCGCTTGGATATCGAGGTCCTGGAGAACGGCGGCATGTTCGGCGAAGTCACCCTGTAAGGCAAGAATTCCAACTTTCATTTGCCCCAGATTACCAGCCACGCTGCGCAATCAGCTCCGCCTCGGGGATGGCAGAGATCTGGCGGCCGACCATTGGTTCGCCCAGGTTGCGGCTGACCTCGGCCAGGATGCCGGCATCCATATAGTGGGTGGTCGCCTTGACGATTGCGGCAGCGCGCCGGGCGGGATCCCCCGACTTGAAAATCCCGGAACCGACAAAAACGCCATCAACGCCCAGCTGCATCATGAGGGCGGTATCGGCGGGGGTAGCTATGCCGCCAGCAGCGAAGTTGACCACGGGCAGGCGCCCGAGCTGGCGGGTCTCCACGACGAGATCATAAGGAGCGCCGATCTCCTTGGCGTAGGACATGAGCTCCTCTTCCCGCAGGCTTTGCAGGCGGCGGATCTCGCCGAGCACGGCGCGGGCGTGGCGGACAGCCTCGACG
>DATCIL010000379.1:0-2293 GCA_036507795.1 Anaerolineales bacterium
AAACCGTTTCGTATTCCAGGTCCTCCAATTCCTGTTCCAGATAATCAATATTCAGCGGTTCATCATCCACGATTAATATTTTCGGGCGTTGGGTCATTTTCTAATCCATTTCCAAATAAATGTGTAACTTCTCCGAAAGCAAGTCCGCATCTAAGGGCTTGGTCAGGTAATCGTTGCACCCGGCATCCAGGGCTTTCTGCTGGTCGCCGCTCATGGCGTGCGCTGATAAACCGATCACGGGAATATGGCGCAATCTTTGGTCTGCTTTGATCGCCCGTGTGGCCTCCCACCCGTCCAGCACCGGTAAGGACATATCCATTAAGATCAAATCAGGCATTTCGGCAGAAGCCATCTTCAGCCCCATGGCCCCGTCTCTGGCAGAGATCAATTCGTAGTCATCTTCCAGAAGCTGGACCAGTAGTTCCAGGTTCAATTCGACGTCTTCTACGATCAGGATCTTCTTCATATCCTTTGCCTCACCCCGTGAGCGCCTTTTCCATTGCTCCATGGATCTGCTGCAAGAGAGTTTCCCCTTGCAGTCCTTGTTTCTGGATGATCGCGTATATGCCCTCCTTCAAGGCTGCAGCGTCAGCTTCGGTCAACGATTTAGCGGTCAGGATAATAATCGGAATCCGGCTGGTTTCCGGCTGCTCGCGCAGCTTTTGGATCACCCCGAAACCGTCCAATTTTGGCATCAGCAAGTCCAGCAATAGGATATCTGGCGGCGCAGAATGGATGGCGTTCAAGGCCTGCTCGCCATCGATTGCCCCCTCGACGCGGTACCGCGAATCCCCCAGCAGTTGCGAGATCATGTCGATATAGCCGTTTCTTGTTGTACGGTAACCTCGGCGCCGTAAACCAGAGGGATACGGAGGAAAAAAGTGGAGCCAGCACCCTCCTGGCTCTCCACGGTCAGATCGCCTCCCAACAGGCGCGCAAGACTACGGCTGATGGAAAGGCCAAGACCGGTACCGCCGTATTCTCGGGTGGTGCTTGTATCGGCTTGCTGGAACTCTTCGAAAACTTTCGCCTGCGCCTCGGGTGAGATGCCGATCCCGGTGTCGGCGACGCTTACAACCATCGCAGCCCCTTCCGCTCTTGCTTTGATCGTTATGCTGCCCTCGTGCGTGAATTTGGCCGCATTGCTCATCAAATTCATCAGGATTTGTTTCATCTTTTCCTGGTCCGAATGCAGAGGTGGGATGTTTTCTTCTACCTCAATCCGAAGGTCCACCTTCTCTTGCCGGATCAAAGGCTGGGTCGTGCTACTTACCAGCTCGATCAATGGCTGGATCTGAAATCTGCCCACCTGCACGTCCATGCGCCCTGCCTCGATTTTAGCAATATCCAATACGGTGTTGATCAATCCAAGCAGGTGCTCGGAGCTGGATAGCACCTTGTCCAGGTTATCCAGTTGTTTTTGTGGTAACAAATCTTCCCCTTTTCGACGTACAATGCGCGTAAAGCCGATAATTGCGTTCAGCGGTGTCCGGAGCTCGTGACTCATATTTGCCAGGAACGCGCTCTTGGCCTGGTTGGCCTCGATGGCTTCCTGGCGGACCCGCTGGAGTTCGGTAATGTCGTGGTAGATGACAATGAAATCCACCATCTTGCCATCGACGACGACGGGCAGCCCGGAAACGTCTACATCCACCAGCGAGCCGTCTTTACGGATGCGTTTGGAGAGAAAATGAATTTGTCTCTCGCTCAAAGTTTGTTGGGTGTGTCCGACAGCTTCGGCGTGAAGATCTTCCGTGTTGGCGATCAGACTGTCGACATTCTTTCCCAGCGCCTCGGCCGCTGTGTAACCGAACAATTTCTCCGCTGCCGGATTCCAACCTGTGACAGTTGCATCCAGATCAACGAGGATGATGGCTGCAGGGCTGTTCTCGATAACGGCCTCGTAATATAGTTTCTGGCGGTTGATCTCATCAAAAAGCTGGGCGTTGCGGATCGCTGTGCCCACGTTGGCTGCGATGGTGTTCAGGAGGTGCAGATCACCTTCTCCGAAGAGGCCTTCCTCCTGGGTGCTCTGCACGTTGATCACTCCGATGGCCTGCCCGCCCGCGAAGATCGGAACGCCCAGGAAGGATCTCGCTCTTTTGCCGACCTGTTTGACACCTAGCTCAGCGCGGCGCTGCTCAATGTCCTGGTTGATCAACAGCGGTTCGCCAGATGCGATGATCTTGCTGGCCAGCCCTTCGCCCAATGGAAGCCTGGAGAATTCTTCGCCAAATTGGTAGGGGAAGTGGATCAGATTCGTTTCGGGATCGAGCAGGGCTACATAGGCGAT
>DATCIL010000380.1:0-2176 GCA_036507795.1 Anaerolineales bacterium
GTGATCTCAAAATTTGGGCTGGGGGTACCATGACCAGCCGGGCCGATCAAACAAATAAGATTATAAGTCAATAGCCGAATCATTAAGGCAGTTGAGTTCACTTTTTGCGCCGGTTTTTGAACCGAGCTAGCCAGCCTTGCCTTTTTAATTTACCTTCAATCTGCCGCAACGCGGCTTAATGGGGTAGCAGAATCGCCTTAGACTTCGTTCCTTATCAACGCCGCCAGGCTTAAGATCGTTTCGGCAAAGGCAGCCAAATATTCTTCCCCGATGTATTTCCTTGGATCCGGCAAATTAATATGATTCAAAATGAAGGCATCTTGATGGTCTTCAACCAGATCCCGCAGTTTTGTACTCAGCAGGTAGGGTGAAAGACCTTCCCATTCGCCACTTTCATTTGCAATGATAACCTTAGCAACAAATGAGTAGACCTGGTGCCAGAAACGCCATTCAGGTAACTCAATTCCAATGCCCAGCAGCTTACGCCATGCCTCTATTTTGGCCCGGTATTGTACGGGCTTTGCCTGAGTACTTTCAATTAGCTGAGCTGAAGCCATATCGTCCGCTACTCTCCTGATTGAATAAACGGAGTAATCTGTTGCCTGCGCGATCAGTCTGGCGCTCGCCCACTCGCCTCCTAGCGAAATCAGAAAGCTCAGCAGATCAGGCGCTACTCCAATGCCAATACCCAATCGCATCCTAAGCATAAGTGCTGAGGGGTGCCAGACGCTGGGATATGCTTCCCAAAGATCCTGATTTCGAGCTGGCGGTCCGGAATCGGCCCCGGCCAGGCTTCGCCAGCGAAAGTCGTTCCCCTCCACACTGGCCCTAAGCGCGAATTCCGCCAGCCGGTCTTTCGTTAAGTCCGGAAACCTATCCAACAAGTTCTTCACTCTCTGGAGGCTGAAGAGCTTGGAGCCATTCTTGGCCCACGAGGCCAGAACGTCCCAGAGTCTTCTTTCGTGATGACGGAGTGTCAGAGAAACTAAGAGAAGCGCCTCTGGATCAACCATCGTACGGGCGTTGCGATCAGAATCGATGAGCGCCCCGGTAGATCTCCATTGAATCCAGACCGCCTCGATCACAGATTCCTCCAGCGGATGAATATCTAAACTATTCATTGTTCCTGGCATGCTCTAATACCTGATCCAAGATCCGTGCAAACGGAGCGGAGGTATCCGGAGACTTTACCCATCGTGCAGCGGCATCCAACTCTTCGTTTGTGGGCTGAAGAGCCATCAGATCCTGATAGTGGACGCTCGATGGGCCTTCACTGTCAGCCGCGGCATACAGCTTCAAGAAGATGAGATCATAGCGGTCTGCGAGGCCGAGCCATAGGCCGCCGTATTGTTCCCAGTGTATTCGCTCCTCGAACCCAGGTGGCAATCCCGTCTTCCATTGAAGACCCACCGTTGTGTTCATCCAGTCGTCAGGCAAGCTGAAATCCCTCGCCACCCTTGAGATCGCTCGAAGCAGTGGTTCGGGTAGCGGTTCGGGAGGCTCAATGGCCTTTCTTCCGCGTTCGGATGGATTACGGCTAATCGCGATCACATCTACGTCTCTCGTCACCCTTGCGACAAAGCCCTGGATGATGAGGGCTGTGCCTCCGACAACTACCACGGCTGCATGCTCGCCCTGGGAGGCCAATATCTCACCCAAAGCTCTCAATGCCGCAATAATATCCGGCACTCGAGTTTGATTCATAGTTACTCCGATTGGCACTATTATAGTCACTTTAAGTGATTATTATAGTGCTAATTGAGGGGATTTGCCAGAGGAGTTGCTATTCGCATCAAATTAACATCGCAAGGAGACTAATCTCAGGTATATAGATAGCAGTCCCCTTGAGCTAGACACCCTATACGATCAAAGGGAAAACGGACCCCGAACGGTTGGTGACGGCAAGCGATTTCACGACGTGGCGCGAGGCAGTTTCATAGTTGATGAGAGGTTGCATCTGCGAGGCGGTTTTTGCCGGAGGATTCACAATTGGGGAGGATGGGAATCCCCCCAGCGACGCTCCGAGCAACGATCCGAGCGACGCCCTTTGTCGCCGTTGCCGCTGCCGCTCCCCTTGATAAGGGGGGAGAAGAATCCGCCCGAGCGACGCTCTCCGTCGCCGCACGCCCTGCCAAGCGCGGAGAAGATTCGGTCAGGCAACGGTAGGGGCGGGTCT
>DATCIL010000381.1:0-25233 GCA_036507795.1 Anaerolineales bacterium
CGAGATGGTCATGCCGGGCGACAACGTCAACCTGGAAGTGGAGTTGATCGTGCCCGTGGCCCTCGAGCAGGGCTCCAAGTTCGCCATCCGGGAAGGCGGCCTGACCGTCGGCGCCGGCGTCATCACCAAGATCATTGAATAGGTGAATTATGGCCAAACAAAAGATTCGCATCCGGCTCAAGGCCTATGATCATCGGGTCTTAGATCAATCCGCTAAGCGCATTGTCGAGACTGCGGAACGCACAGGTGCGCGTGTTGTAGGTCCGGTGCCTTTGCCGACCAAAACCGAGCGATTTACGGTTCGTCGTTCCACCTTCATCGACAAAGACTCGCACGAGCATTTTGAGATTCGGACACATAATCGCCTGATTGATGTTTTGGATCCCGATTCCAAAACCATCGATATGCTGATGAGGTTGAACCTCCCTGCTGGCGTAGATATTGAGATTAAGATTTAACCGGGATTAACAACTAAATTTCTGTCGAAGCACTTGCGCTCGACAACCAGGCAGTGCAAGAGCAGTCCGGTGCGTGGACTTAAAATAACAAAGATCCGCGGCCGTGCAGCTAACTAGATTGCCGATGGGGATGATGCAGCAAAGCCCAGGCCGACAGTCCCCGGAAACTATATGACCAGGAGAAAATCGAGATGTTGAAAGGGCTTATAGGAAAGAAAATCGGTATGACCCAGATTTTCGATGAGAACGGTACTGCTATTCCGGCAACTCTTATCGAAGCTGGGCCTTGCTATGTTACCCAAATTCGTGTTGCGGAGAATGACGGTTATTCTGCCGTGCAGCTCGGTTTCGAAGAGATTAAACCGAAGCGATTGAGCGGTGGGCGTCTCGGACACCTAAAAAAGAACAATATGCCGCCTCTGCGTTATCTGCGTGAGTTCCGGGTTAAAGAACCGCAAATTGAGGAAGGAGACACGGTCAACGTCGATATTTTTGTGATTGGAGACAATGTGGATGTGACCGGGATCAGCAAAGGCAAGGGATTCGCAGGCGCTGTCAAGCGGCACGGCTTCGCTGGTGGTCCAAAAACGCATGGCCAATCAGATCGCTGGCGGGCGCCCGGATCGCGAGGTTCTGGCACTACACCTGGCCGGGTTTTTAAGGGCGCTCGCGGGCCGGGACATATGGGTCACGAACGGGTAACCGTCCAAAATTTGAGGGTGGTCCTGGTGGATCCTGAGCGCAATCTATTGGCTGTGCGCGGGGCGGTGCCTGGACCTAAAGGTGGCCCGTTGATGATCAAAGAGGCGCGCAAGCGATAGGTGGAGCAGCGACTATGAAAGTAGATGTGTTAAACATTGAAGGAAAGAAGGTCCGCACCGTTGAATTGCCGGAGGCGATCTTCGAGGCGCCAATAAACGTAGATTTGATGCACCAGGCTTATGTGCGCCAGATGGCTAATGCGCGCCTGGGAACTCACAATACAAAAACGCGCAGCGAGGTAGCTGGTGGCGGTCGAAAACCCTGGCGCCAGAAAGGTACCGGGCGAGCGCGGCAAGGTTCGATTCGGGCGCCGCAGTGGGTTGGAGGTGGCAAAGTCCACACACCCAAACCACGGAGTTATGTAAAAGATATGCCCAAGAAAATGCGCCGGGCAGCCCTGCGATCGGCGTTATCGGTAAAAGCCGCCGAAAATCAAATCGTGGTGGTGGACGAGATTAATTTGGCCGAGCCGAAAACACGCTTGATGATTCAGGCATTGAACAGCCTGGTAGGAGATGCAAGCGTATTGATCTTAATTCCTGAAAAGGGCGACCAGTACGATGTGGTCCGGCGGACGATCAACAACATCCCTAATGTGAAGATGTTAATGGCGAATTACCTGAACGTGCGCGATTTGCTTGGTTACGATAAGGTTGTGATGCCCGTTGGGGCAATTGACGCGATCAATTCGTATTTAGGTTAGGTGAGAGAGGAACATGGCCACGATACATGATGTACTTCGCCGTCCGTTAATAACAGAAAAATCAAGCTTTCAAGCTGGTGAGCTCAACCAATATGCTTTTGAGGTTGCAGATGATGCCACCAAGGGTTTGATCAAAGATGCTGTGGAACTGATTTTTGATGTCGAAGTTGTGAAGGTAAACGTGATGAACGTACCGGCGAAGCGCAGCCGTAGATGGCGCAGTCGGCGGGTCTTGACGCGCCGCAGCGGCTATAAAAAGGCCCTTGTCACGCTGGCGCCGGGCGATCGAATTGAAGTATTCGAAGGGGTACGATAATGGCAGTAAAGAAATATAAGCCGGTTACACCAAGTCAGCGGGGGATGGTCGGTCATACTTTTGAGGAAATTACCAAGACCGAGCCGGAGCGCTCCCTGCTGGTACCACGCCGTAAATCGGGTGGGCGGAACATATACGGTCGAATTACTGTTCGCCATCGAGGCGGCGGTCACCGGCGTCACATCCGTCTGGTGGATTTCAGACGTGATAAGCGTGGTATCCCCGCAAAGGTCGCGGCGATCGAGTACGATCCAAACCGGACCGCTCGACTGGCACTGCTCAACTACGTGGATGGTGAGAAGCGCTATATCATTGCTCCACTGGGTCTCCGGGTTGGCGATACCGTGATGGCGGGATCAACAGCTGACATCCGCCCTGGGAACAGTCTACCCATTTCCAATATTCCGGTGGGCACCCTGGTGCATAATATCGAGCTAAACGAAGGTCAAGGCGGGCAGCTGGTGCGGGCTGCGGGCGGCGCGGCTCAGATTCAGGCAAAAGAAGGCGATTATGCTCAAATTCGGCTGCCATCCGGAGAGGTACGCCTGGTGCGCCAGGCCTGTTACGCAACCGTTGGCCAGGTGGGTAACCTGGACAACAGCAACATCAAGCTGGGCAAGGCGGGTCGCAAACGTCATCTAGGCGTTCGACCAACTGTGCGCGGCTCTGCAATGTCTCCGCGCGACCATCCTCATGGCGGTGGTGAAGGTCGTACGCCGGTTGGTTTACCAGGGCCAAAGAGCCCTTGGGGTAAACCAACCCTGGGCGCCAAGACGCGGAAGAATAAGAGCACCGACAAATATATCGTTCGCAGACGGCGAAAGAAACGCCGGTAATCTTCTGGGACGATCAAGATTTTCTCTGTTGGAGACTGGATTATTATGGGTCGATCTTTGAAAAAAGGTCCATTCGTGGACCTGAAATTGCTGAACAAAATTGAAGCGATGAATGAACGCGGCGAGAAAAAGGTCATCCGTACCTGGAGCCGGGCGAGCATGATCTTTCCCCAAATGGTTGGACATACCATCGCGGTCCATGACGGTCGCCGTCATGTCCCGATCTACATTACGGAGAACATGGTTGGACATCGTCTGGGAGAATTTGCGCCGACACGTACTTTCCGCGGTCACCTCGCTGAGAAGAAGGTGCGGAGGTAGCATATGGCAGAGGATATTCGCGCTCACGCTCGCTACATTCCGATTTCTCCGCAAAAGGCGCGGTTGGTCGTAGACCTGGTGAGAGGCAGAAGTGTGCTCGAGGCTTTGGACATTCTGAAATTTACGCCGAATCGTGCCGCTGGTCCGATCTCAAAGGTGCTGGCATCGGCGATGGCTAACGCCGAAGAAAACTTCGGTGTTAGCCGGGATGATCTCTACGTCTACAGTATTTTTGCGGACAATGCTCCGACACGTCGATGGCGGAGATTTGGCGCACGCGGTCGCTTCAAACCGATTTTAAGACGCTCCTCGCATATTACAGTAATTTTACGAGAGCGCGAAGAGGCATAGCTAGAGCTGCTGTGAAAGCTTTCCAGATCCGCGTTTTCACAATTGAAAAGGAGAAATAATGGGTCGAAAAGTACATCCAACCGGTTTTCGGTTAAAGATCAACAAAACATGGGAAGGTCGCTGGTACGCCGAAGGCGAAGATTATGTAAACCAACTGCATCAGGATTTTGAGATCCGGAATTTAATTCGCGAGCAATCGCCTCGGGCAGGAGTTTCTCGGATTGAGATTGAGCGCTTCCCTGGCAAGGTTAAGATTACCGTCCATACCGCCAAACCCGGCGTTTTGATTGGGCGTAAGGGCGAAAACGTCAAGAAGTTGCGCGCCGAATTGGAAGCCATGGTTGGCAAGAAGATTGACCTGGATGTCAAGGAGATAAAGTCTCCGGATCTGGATGCTTACCTGGTAGCGCACAATATCGCCGAGCAGTTAGTACGTCGCATCAGTTACTCCCGGGCTATGAAGCGCGCCATCCAGCAGGCTATGCGGCAGGGGGCAGAGGGCGTTCGTGTTGAGGTTGGTGGACGCTTGAGCGGTGCAGAGATGGCCAGAACGGTACACATGCGTGAGGGACGGGTGCCTCGTCAGACCCTGCGTGCTGATATCGATTTCGCTCTAGCCGAAGCGAATACTACATACGGCCAAATCGGCGTAAAGGTATGGATTTACAAGGGAGAGGTTTTGCCTGAGGTAGAAGAACAAGCCGAAACAACCGAGGGTGTCTACATAAGCGAATGATATCCTTCTGAGACGCTTTCGAGGGAAGATCATTGGGCCGAGGGCTTGAAGTGAAGATTTTTGTTGCGAGGAATTTATTATGTTGATGCCAAAACGAGTCAAGTACCGCAAGCAGATGCGTGGCCGGATGAAGGGTAAGGCTTCGCGAGGTGTAGAAGTACACTTTGGCGAATATGGCCTTAAAGCTTTGGAGCCTGGTTGGGTTTCTGCGCGGCAAATTGAGGCGGCCAGGCGCGCCATTGTCCGAGCACTGCGCCGGCGTGGAAAAGTATGGATCCGAATTTTTCCGGATAAGCCGGTTACCCAAAAGCCAGCTGAAACCCGCATGGGGAAGGGAAAAGGCAATGTGGAATTTTGGGTATCTGTGGTAAAACCGGGACGAATCTTATTCGAAGTCGGCGGAGGGGTTGCCGAGGATGTGGCCAAAGAGGCGTTGCATCTGGCTTCTTATAAGCTTCCCATCAAGACTAAGGTCGTCGGGCGCTACGACGTGGCAGGAGGTGAATAATGGATATTTCCGAAATTCGGGCCCTGTCAGACAATGAGATCAGAGCCCGCCTGATGGATCACCGCGAAGAGTTGATGAATTTCCGCTTCCAGCAAGCCACCGGCGAGCTCACAGACTATAACCGCATACGTTACACTCGCAGAACTGTTGCTCAGCTGCTTACCGTTCTCAGGGAACGTGAATTGGTAGCCGAGATGGAAGAAGGTGAAGAATGAACAATCGCCGCCGGTTGAATGGTGTTGTTACAAGCAACAAAATGGAGAAAACGGCTGTTGTTGAGATCAGCCGGGCATTTCGACACCCGCTGTACCAGAAAGTGATCCATAGCTACAAGCGAGTCACGGCTCACGATGAATTGGGCTGCGAGATAGGCGATCACGTGCGGATCGTTGAAAGCCGCCCGATCTCTAAGAACAAGCATTGGGTGATCGAAGAGATCTTGCGCCGCGATGTCGCGGCCGCTGAACCTGAGGCTTTGGAGGTTGCAGAGGAGCTCGAGATCTTGGAGGAAATGTCGGCCGCGGCCGAAGAGCCGGAGGTTTCATATGAAGAAGCCGAGGAAACCGAAGTTTCCGAAGAAAAAACTGATGTGGAGGCTGAAGAATGATCCAGCAGGAGAGTCGCTTGAGAGTGGCTGACAATACCGGTGCGCGCGAGCTACTTGTCATCCATGTATTGGGTGGCTCCAGGCGCAAGTATGGCCGCATTGGCGACGTGGTTGTAGCGACTGTCAAATCGGCGACACCCCAAGGCTCGGTCAAGAAGAGCGACGTCGTGCATGCCGTGATCGTGCGTTGTGCTAAAGAGTGGCGCCGGGAGGACGGATCGTATATCCGGTTCGATGACAATGCAGCTGTCGTTTTAGACCTGGATGGGCGCAACCCAAAGGGGACGCGCATCTTTGGACCGGTAGCGCGTGAACTACGCGAAAAGGGATTTATGAAAATTGTATCGCTGGCTCCGGAAGTACTCTGAGGGCCGTGATAACTGGAGTGAGTAAAGTGAAGGTCAAGATTAGAAAAGGCGACACTGTAGAAGTCATTAGTGGGCGCTTTCAAGATAAAGGTAAACGCGGGGAGGTTATCCGGGTGATCCCGGATGAGGCCAGAGTCGTGGTTCAGGGCGTCAACATGCGTAAAAAGCATCAGAGGCAGATCCAGACGCAAGGACGAACAATGTCTCCGGGGATTATTGAATTCGAAGCTCCGGTGCACATTTCTAACGTCATGTTGGTATGTCCGAAGTGCGATGAAGCTACCCGTGTAGGCGTTCAGCGTGAGGACGGTAAGGTAAACCGTGTTTGCAAAAACTGTGGCGCGCTCGTTGAATGAAATTGTTGCAGGAGTAGTTGAATGACGCATATACTTCAAGAGAGATATCAAAAAGAGGTTGCCCCAGCATTGTACAAGTCGCTGAACCTGGAGAATGTTATGGAGCTCCCGCACATCGAGAAGGTGGTTGTTAATATCGGAGTCGGCGAGGCGCTGGACAATGCTAAAGCGCTGGATGCTGCGGTCGAGGATCTGACCAAAATCACCGGGCAGCGACCGGTAGTCACACGAGCTCGCAAGAGCATTGCCAACTTCAAGCTGCGGGAGGGCCGCGCCATCGGTGTTAAAGTGACCCTGCGTGGTGAACGCATGTGGTCATTCTTTGACCGCCTAGTCAACATTGCCCTTCCACGCGTGCGAGACTTCCGCGGTATATCGCCCAACGCCTTCGATGGCCGCGGCAACTATACGCTCGGTTTGCGGGAGCAACTGGTCTTCCCGGAGATCGACTACGATAAGATTGATAAGGTGCGTGGTCTAGAAATCACGATTGTAACCAGCGCACGGAATGATGAAGAAGGCAGGCAGTTGTTAGAAATGCTGGGAATGCCGTTTAGGAAGGAAGGTTAGGCCGTGGCGAAAAAATCCATGATTGAACGGGAAAAGAGTCGAAGTCATCCTACCCGTGTCCGGAATCGCTGCAAGCGTTGTGGGCGACCGCGCGGTTATATCCGCCGATTTGGTCTGTGCCGGATTTGTTTCCGTGAGCTGGCGCTTGAGGGAAAAATCCCAGGCGTGGTTAAATCTTCCTGGTAGAACGGATGGAGGAATCAAGAAATGGCTGTAAATGATCCAATCTCGGATATGTTAACTCGCATCCGAAATGCAATAATCGCGGGACACACGCTGGTAGCGATGCCCAGCTCAAAAATGAAAGAGTCGATCGCCCGGATCCTAAGGGAAGAGGGTTTTATCGGTGGATATGAGGTTGTCGATGGCCCCCGGCCAGGAATTAAGATCTTGCGCGTCCGCCTAAAGTACGTGGGTGAGCGCCGCCACCGTCGCCCGGTGATAACCGGTCTGGAACGAATTAGCAGACCTGGACGGAGAATATATACGGGAAAGGGCGATATCCCCTGGGTGTTATCCGGAATGGGAATTGCCATCCTGACCACCCCGAGAGGCGTGATGACCGGTGCTCAAGCCCGGCAAATGGGCGTGGGCGGCGAAGTTATCTGTAAGGTTTGGTAAATGGCAGCGTGGATTAGCTTGGGCGATCCGCGCACGCAGGAGGTATAAAAGTGTCACGAATTGGACGTATGCCGGTGATTGTTCCGGAAGGCGTCGATGTGAAAATAAAGGGCTCTTTCGTTCAGGTCAAGGGTCCAAAAGGTGAACTGGAACACACCTTTCCAAAGGATATGAAGATCTCTTTGGATGATCGTGTGGTTACAGTAAATCGGCCCTCGGATGAGGGCACTCATCGCGCTCTGCACGGCATGACCCGGGCACTGATCAATAATATGATTGTCGGCGTCAGCACGGGATTTGAGAAAATTCTGGAGGTCAACGGTGTGGGTTACCGCGCTGAAGTCGAAAATGGCAATCTCGTCTTGTACGTGGGCTACTCTCATCCGGTTGTTGTCGAGCCACCGGAAGGCATAAGTTTCGAGGTTGATGTCAGGACGCGCCAAATCAGGGTCGGGGGATACGATAAACAGGTTGTTGGTCAAGTAGCGGCCGACGTTCGAAAAATCCGCCCTCCAGAACCTTATAAGGGCAAGGGCATCAAGTATCTTGACGAAAGAATCCGTCGGAAAGCCGGTAAGGCTGGTAAGGTCTAGAACTATGGCAAAAATAAAATCTCGTTCTGCCGCCCGAAAAAGGCGACATACCCGCGTGCGCAAGCAGATAAGCGGCACAATCGAACGACCGCGCCTGAACGTATTTCGCAGTGTTTCGGAGATTTATGCGCAAGTGATTGACGACGAAGCCGGTCAAACTTTGGCTTCCGCTTCAACCATTGACCATGGACTGCGCGCAGAACTTGAAGGTAAATCGAAGATAGAACAGGCGCGCATGGTCGGAGAGGCCTTAGCCGAGCGCGCAAAATCAAAAGGAATCGAAAAAGTTGTTTTCGACCGTGGCGGTTATAGGTACAGTGGCAGGGTGAAAGCCCTTGCCGATGGTGCTCGAAAAGGCGGCCTGGAATTTTAGTGGAGCGAACAGGAGAATAAGATGACGAATTATCAGGGTTCAGAATTTGAACAGGAAATCGATGAGCGCGTAATCGAGATCTCTCGCGTCGCTAAAGTGGTCAAAGGCGGACGCCGCTTTTCCTTTCGAGTGACTATGGTCGCTGGCGATCGTGGCGGAAGCGTGGGAGTTGGCATAGGAAAGGCTAACTCCGTGCCGGATGCCATGCGCAAGGCTTCTGAGAAAGCGCGGAAAGATATGCATCGTGTTGCTTTGTTTAAGACAACCATTCCGCATGAAGTTATCGGAACCAAGGGAGGAGCAAAGGTGCTGCTTAAGCCAGCTTCTCCGGGAACCGGCGTGATCGCCGGCGGCGGCGTGCGGGCTGTCTTGGAGGCAGCCGGTGTCTCAGACATCTTGACAAAGTCATTAGGGAGAAACAACGTGCTTAATGTAGTATATGCCACGATGGAAGCGCTCAACCAGCTAAGATCGCCGCAGGATATAGCTGCTCTGCGTGGCAAATCGGCGAAAGAGTTGCTGCCGTTTTGGGAGCGGAGGAAACAGAATGGCTAAAAAGAAAGCAGAAAAAATCCTTCGGTTGACCCTGGTGAAAAGCCCGATTGGGTATTCCCAGCGGCAAAAAGCCACGGTTCGCGCCCTTGGTCTCCTCCGATTGAACCACACGGTTGAACACGTTGAAAATCCGTCGCTGCGTGGAATGATCGATAAGGTCAGCCACCTGCTCCAGGTGGAAGAAATATAGGTATACCAATGAAGTTACATGATTTGAAACCAAATGAAGGCTCCAAGAAGAGCCGCAAGCGCGTAGGGCGGGGTACGGCTGCCGGTCAGGGTAAGACCGCAGGCCGCGGTACCAAAGGGCAAGGGGCCCGCGCCGGAGGCGGACCTCCGCTCTACCATCAAGGTGGAAACCTGCCCTTCTATCGCCGCCTTCCTTTTGTGCGTGGGAAAGGCATGACTATAATCAACCGGACCGAGTATGCGGAGGTTAACCTGGAACAACTGGGCGTATTTGCGGCGGATAGTGAAGTTTCGCCGGAAACGCTGCTCGAAGCTGGAGTGATCTCCGATCTTCAAGACCCGGTTGTTATTCTGGGACGAGGCGAGGTTAATGTAAGTCTGAGGGTACAGGTGCACCGCATCTCAAAAGGTGCACGGGAGAAAATCGAAGCCGCTGGCGGCAGTGTGGATATCCTCCCACTCTAGATGGCGGATAAGGAGTCAATGAGATGAAGCGGTCTGCCTGGCGCTATCTGTGGACAGCACAAGATATCCGCCGTAAGTTACTCTTCACGGTTGGTCTATTGGCCATTTACCGGTTTGCGGCGCATGTCCCTGTGCCGGGTGTTAATCGTGAAGTTATCGCCCAAATTCTGGCTGGTGGTGGTGCGGCCGGGACGCTGGTGGGTCTGCTCGACTTGCTCTCAGGTGGTACAGTATCCAATTTTTCCGTGCTGGCAATGGGAGTATATCCTTATATTACCGCCCAGATTATTCTGCAGCTGTTGGTGCCGATTATCCCGGCTTTGCAGCAGCGGATGGAAGAGGATCCTCGCCAGGGCCAGAAGTGGATGGAGAAATGGACTTATATCCTGGCGGTTCCCATGGCCGCGCTCCAGGCAATTGGACAGATCAATATCTTCAACCAGTTCGCTGGAGCCCCGATCATCGACAATTTTGGTTTTAGCGGGGCAAACTTGCTGCCGTCAATGACCATTATTATCAGCATGACGGCAGGTACGATGTTTGCCATCTGGCTGGGCGAGCTGATCTCCGAGTATGGTATTCGTAATCAGGGTCTATCCCTGATCATCTTCGCCGGTATCGTCTCGCAAGTCCCCCTGTCCCTGGGTCAGATCCTGGCTGATGAACAGAACCGGATACCCGGTCTGATTTTCCTGCTGATTTTTACCACGCTGACCATATTTGCCATCGTTTTTGTTCAGCAGGGCCAACGCAATGTACCGGTGATGTATCCCGGAAGGCGGGTGGGCAACCGCATGTCCATGCCGGTTAAAGGGACTCTACCGCTGCGCGTGAACATGGCCGGCATGATCCCGCTGATCTTCGCCCAGTCCCTGCTCACGTTTCCTGCGATTATTGCCAGCTTTTTCGCCGCTTCCCAGACAGCGTGGGTATCCAACCTGGCAATCAGCATCCAGAACACGTTTGGCGGCAATAGCAACGCCTACTACATCCTGTACTTCTTGATGGTGGTGGCGTTTACCTTCTTTTATACAGATGTGCTGTTCTCACAACAGAATTACGGTGAGAACCTTAAGAAGGTAGGCGCTCAAATCCCAGGGGTGAGTCGGGGCGCGCCAACGCAGAGATATTTGACCAGGGTTTTGCGCCGGATCACGTTCCCCGGAGCGCTGTTCCTCGGCGTTGTGGCGATTTTGCCCTGGCTGCTTGGGTTGGTGGTTCCACTGGGCCAGAGCGCGAACCTGCTGCTGGTGTCTTCCGCAGGTCTCCTGATCGTTGTCGGCGTGGTCCGCGATACCTTCTTTACAGTTGAGGCAGAACTTAAGTTACACGGCTACGACGACACACTGCTGATCCGATAAGGAAGAATAAAATGCCGACTTACATCGTTCTGCTCGGACCGCCTGGCGCGGGAAAAGGTACGCAAGCGAAAAATATCTCCGAAAATTACGGCTTGCAGCATATCTCATCCGGAGACATTTTTCGAGAGAACCTCAACAATCACACCGAGCTCGGTGAGAAGGCTGAAGAGTATATGAATCGTGGGGAGCTGGTTCCGGATGACATTACTATATCCATGATCCGGGAACGGCTCTCACGCCCGGATTGCGAACGGGGCGCTCTGCTGGATGGTTTTCCGAGAACTCCTGGTCAAGCAGAAGCTCTCGATGAAATGTTAAGAGACTTTAATGGTCAGGTTGACGCAGTGCCCTATATTAAGGTTCCTGAAGATGAATTGGTGGAACGCCTGTCAGGACGCTTAACCTGCCGGGCAGCCGGGCATGTATTTCACAAAAAATACAACCCTCCGAAAGAGCCTGGGATTTGTGACTATGATGGTTCCGAACTTTACCAGCGAGAGGATGATAAACCAGAGACGGTCAAACGCCGGATTCGCGTTTATCTCGATCAAACCCAGCCATTGATCGATTATTATCACGACCGCGGCTTGTTGATAGAGATTAATGGCAATCAGCCGATCGAAGAAGTGACGGCAGACTTATTGAATGCCTTGGAGAAAGTTTTCTAAATGATGATTTCCGGACGCGCGGTCGTAATAAAAAGCCCACATGAGGTTGAACTTATGCAAGAGGCTGGCCGGGTTAATGCGCAGGCTTTAGAAGCCGTTTGGGAACTCATCCGTCCTGGCGTTTCCACAGCTGATTTGGACGAGGCAGCGTACGAGGTGATCTCGGGTCACGGTGGTACTCCAGCCTTCCTGAATTACCCGGGTCCGTATCCATTTCCTGCCACTTTGACCGTGAGCATCAACGAGGAACTGGTGCATGGGATTCCGAACAAAAAGCGGAAACTTCGGGAAGGTGAAATCGTCTCCATTGATTGTGGAACGATCTTGGATGGTTTCGTCGCTGATTCTGCCTTTACCGTAGGCGTAGGAGAGGTTTCACCTTTGGCGAAAGACCTGTTGCAGGTTACGGAAGAGGCGTTGTATATCGGAATCGACAAAATGCGCCCCGGTAATCGCGTGGGAGATATTTCGGCCGCGATTCAAAAGCACGTAGAAGGGCATGGATATCACGTTCCGCGCGAATATACTGGACATGGAGTGGGTCGCCAAATGCATGAAGGACCTAACGTGCCCAATTACGGCGCCCAGGGACGGGGATTGGCTCTCCGTCCAGGCATCACCGTGGCATTGGAGCCAATGGTGCTTGCCGGAACGCATCGCACGCGTGTCCTTGCTGATCAGTGGACGGTTGTCTCTGCAGACGGCTCGTTAACTGCTCATTTTGAGCATAGCGTCGCGGTTACCGAAGGAGATCCGCTAATTCTGACAGCGTTGGAGGAATCCTGAGTGTTTGCAGTTATTCTCAATATGGCTTCGTATGGTAATGCCGTCCACGAATTTTTTCACGAATACGCGAATGATTCCTTTAGCCGGCGTTCCTGTTGGCGGCGGGTCCGCCGAATTGAGAATTTCGTTTGTTCCAGCCTGGACGAATAAGAGAGGCCAAGTTATAATAAAACTTTTGTCTGAACAGCTGATCTATTTTCTTGAATGTGTCTGTGTGTATTAAGGAGATTTGGGACATGAAAGTTTCATCATCAGTAAAAAGACGCTGCTCCAAGTGCAAGATTGTTCGGCGCAAGGGCAGAGTGTACGTAATTTGTGAGAATCCGAAGCATAAACAGAGACAGGGATAGTGAACTATGGCACGTATTGAAGGCGTTGACCTCCCGCGTGACAAGCGGGTACAAGTTGGTTTGACATATTTATATGGAATTGGACCTTCGAGGGCCCAGCAGGTTCTCAAAGCCGCAGGTGTTAATCCGGATACCCGTGTTAAAGACCTTACGGATGCCGAAGTCGCACAATTGCGTGAATTGATCAATCAGAACTTCAAGGTTGAGGGTGATCTTCGCCGTGAAGTGCAGCTGCACATCAAACGCTTGATCGAGATCGGCAGTTATCGCGGTCTCCGGCACAGACGCAATCTACCAGTGCGTGGCCAGCGTACGCGGACGAATGCACGCACGCGCAAAGGACCCAAGAAGACGGTTGCCGGTCGCGGTAGACGGCGCGGCGCTAAGAAGAAGTAGTTTTGACAGAGAGATATTATGGCAAAGAATCCACGTTCATCGCGCCGACCGGGCGCAAGAAAAACAAAGCGCACTTTGTCCTCCGGGCAAGTTCATATCAATGCGACGTTTAACAATACGATCGTAACTGTAACAGACCACCAGGGCAACACGGTCACCTGGGGCAGTGCTGGTTCAGTGGGCTTCAAGGGCTCTCGAAAAAGCACCCCGTTCGCTGCCCGGTTGGCAGCCGAACAGGCAGTTAAGAATGCCATGTCTATGGGATTACAAGAGGCGGCCGTGTATGTTAAAGGTCCCGGACCAGGGCGTGAACAGGCTATTCGAGCGGTTCAGGCACTGGGGATTAAAGTGACCTCAATTACGGACGAGACGCCGGTGCCTCATAATGGTTGCCGGCCTCCAAAGAAACGTCGAGTCTAAACCAAAAAGAAAATAACGAGGGAAAACTGAATGGCAAGATATCGTGGGCCGGTTTGCAAATTATGCCGGCGAGAAGGTGAAAAATTATTTTTAAAGGGTGAGCGCTGTTTTACACCAAAATGTGCGTTTGAGCGCCGGGGTTATCCCCCAGGTCATCATGGCAAAAGCGCTCAATTCCGCCGAAGGCGGGAATCCGACTACAACCGCCAGCTGCGCGCTAAGCAGAAAGCGCGGCGGGTATATGGAATTTTGGAACGCCAATTCAGGCGCTATTACGAAGAATCCCTGCAGCGCCGTGGTCTGACCGGTCTAAATCTATTGCAGATCCTGGAATCTCGCCTTGACAACGTGGTTTATCGCCTGGGATTTGCGGATAGCCGGGCACAGGCTCGTATGATGGTGTCCCATGGACACTTTGCAGTCAATGGCCGGCGGACCGATGTCCCGTCTATGCTAATGTCGCCTGGCGACCAGGTCGGTGTGCGCGAGGGTTCTCGCAAACGTACCTATTTTAAAGATCTTTCAGCCGTGGCGGAGGATAAGAACATTCCCGACTGGCTGAACCGCGATCTAAGCAATCTCTCTGGTTCCGTGATTCGATTACCGGAACGTGCCGAGATTGACGGCAATTTGAACGAACAGCTCATTGTTGAGTTTTACTCACGATAATCATAGCGAGATATTATTCGTCAATAGGTCTGCATGAATCAATATCTTGAAGATGTAATAAGGGACAGGTGAACCGTGATTGGTTTGACAAATATGGTTACGCCAAAGATCGAGCGCGAAGCCGAAGCTCGAAATTATGGCAAATTCATCATTGGCCCGCTGGAGCGGGGTTATGGCATTACACTGGGCAATGCCCTGCGCAGAGTGCTGCTATCCTCGCTGGAAGGCGCGGCGGTCACCTCGATTCGTTTTGCTGACGTGCAGCACGAGTTCAGCGATATTCCCGGGGTGCGCGAAGATGTTATCCGGGTGATGCTGCAAACTAAACAGCTACGAATGAAGTTGCATGATGTTGATACGTCTCGCCTGCACTTAGAGGTGCGAGGAGGCGGTGTGGTTACGGCTGCAGATATTATCAGCCCGCCCGAGGTCGAGATCGTAAATCCAGATCTTTATCTCTTTACTGTGGATGACAACAAGGCGAACCTGGAAATTGAAATGAACGTAGAACTGGGACGTGGATATTCCCCATCTGACGAACGGGGAGGGCACCTGCCCATCGGTGAGCTTCCTGTAGATGCGATCTTCAGCCCGGTGCGACGAGTCAACTGGGAGGTTGGCTACGCTCGTGTTGGACAGAGCACGAACTACGACAAGCTTATCATGGAAATCTGGACGGATGGAACGATTGGTCCTGAACAGGCCTTGAGTACCAGCGCAAAGATCCTGATAGATCATCTCCGCCACCTGGCGGGGGTTAGCGAGGAAACGCTAACTGCGATTACTGAAGAGGAAGAAGAGGCCAGCAGGCTTACCAGCGAAATGATCGAGACCCCGATCGAGAATCTTGATCTTTCTGTTCGCGTCTTCAATTCTCTTAAGCGCACTGGCATCACTACAGTCGGTGAAGTGCTTGAGCTGTTAGAAAAAGGGGACGAGGCAGTGATGTCGATCCGGAATTTCGGTGAGAAGAGCCTGGAAGAACTGCGCATGAAGATGCGTGAAAAAGGCTATCTCGATGATGAAGAAGGCGAACCTGAAGCGGAGTAATTGAGAGATGCGACACAAAGTAGCTGGTCATAAGCTGGGACGCACCAAGGACCGCCGGGCGGCCTTGCGCCGCAACCTGATTAAACAGTTGTTCCTTCACGAACGTATCCGTACTACGCGGGCCAAAGCGCAAGCGCTGCGCGGTGCCGCAGAGCGCATGATCACGCTGGCGAAGCGTGGTAATGAAGCGGGAGAAGCGCAGATGGTTCACGCTCGGAGGCTGGCCGCAGCACGAATTGGTGATGCGGAAGTCGTTCAAAAGCTGTTTGATGACATCGCGCCGAGATATGTTGATCGTCCAGGTGGCTATACGCGCATCTTGAAATTGGGACCCCGCCGGGGTGACGCTGCGGAGATGGTACTAATCGAGTTGGTCGAAGAATGATGGATGTAGAGTAGCGAAGCAAAATCTCGCTACGATCGATGGAACGTTACCAGGTAATTCTCGCATACGACGGAACGCAATTCCAGGGCTTTCAAAGGCAGCGAAACGCACGGACTGTTCAAGGTGTTCTGGAGGAATCGTTACAGTTGCTTGGATGGCGAGGCCAATCCGTTTTGGCCGCGGGGCGGACCGATGTGGGCGTTCATGCAGCTGGACAGGTGGTCGCATTTGACCTTCACTGGGTTCATTCAGAATCTGAACTGCTTCAAGCATTGAACGCCCATCTGCCACCGGACGTGGCCGCTCGGAGGGTGGGGCTCGCACCTGATGATTTTCATCCAAGGTATGCTGCCAAGGCAAGGCGTTACCAATACCGTCTGTACTGTGAGGCAATTCGAGCACCTTTGCAGGAAAGGTACGCCTGGAGGGTGTGGCCGGAGGTATCGATTACGCGAATGCAGCAGGCGACGGCCTGCCTGCATGGCGTCCATGATTTTGCAGCTTTCGGTACTCCGCATCGTTCTGGCGGAAGCACTGTTCGGGAAATTTCCCGAGCCGTATGGTATGAAGATGGGAAGAATTTGGTTTTCGAAATAGTAGGAAATGCGTTTCTCTACCACATGGTGCGCCGGTTGGTGTTTTTCCTGGTGAAGATCGGGCAAGGCCGTGTATCGCCTGAGCAAGTGCTGGATTATCTGGAAAATGGACGGCAACCAACTATTCAGGGTTTGGCGCCCGCCCATGGTCTTTACCTTTCCGAGGTCATTTATCCGGCCGGCCTGCGTGACAAGAATGAATTTGGAGACCGTTGAGTACATCCCCGTGGGAAGCAGTCGACGGGTTCAATATTAGAGAGGTAAGCGTGCAAAAGACATACATTCCTAAAGCAGAAGAAGTTGCCCGGGATTGGTATATCATAGACGCGGACGGCCAGAACCTGGGCCGCCTGGCGAGCAAAATCGCCACCGTTATCCTGGGCAAGCATAAGCCGAATTATACTCCTGGGGTAAATACGGGTGATTATGTGATTGTGATCAACGCGGAACTCATCACCGTCACGGGGAGCAAGCTTGACGACAAGTATTACTATCGCCATAGTGGCTACCCTGGTGGTTTCAAGCAGATCAGCTTACGGGACCAGCTGGCCAAGCATCCAAGACGGGTTGTTGAAAGTGCAGTCAAGGGGATGCTCCCACATAACCGCTTTGGTCGGAAGTTGATTAAGAAGCTTAAGGTCTATGCTGGGCAAAATCATCCGCATGAAGCTCAGCAACCAAAACCACTTGAATAGACAGTAATTAGAAACTGGAGAAATAATGGCAGTACAGTATTTCGAAGGCATCGGTCGTCGCAAAGAGAGCACCGCCCGGGTGCGCTTGATGAGTGGCTCAGGCCAGTTCATCGTTAATGGTAAATCCCTGGAGGAGTATTTCACGCGTCTGGGAGACGCTGAGAAGATTCTAGCTCCTTTATCCAGGGCGGACGAAAGCCAGGAAAAGTTTGACTTCACCGTAGTCGTGGAAGGCGGTGGGGTTACCGGCCAGGCTGAAGCAGTTCAGTTAGGCGTTGCCCGGGCGTTGATTAAATTTGATCCAGATCTGAGACCATCTTTACGTAAAGGCGGTTTCTTGACCCGCGATGCCCGGATAAAAGAACGCAAGAAGCCGGGGCTCAAACGTGCCCGAAAAGCGCCGACTTATACAAAACGCTAAAGGCATTACTTTGCTTGGACTTGGTCCAGGAGATCCGGGTTTATTAACCCGGCAGGCCTGGAAAGTCATTGAGTCTTCATCTGAGATTTATCTCCGTACCCGCCAGCATCCCGCAGTAGCCGCCTTCCCGCCGAGCCTGCTGGTTAAGTCCTTCGACCACCTCTATGAGGTTAGCGATTCGTTTGATCTTGTCTACGAACAAATTATTGACCAGGTCTTAGCCCTCGGCGAACGTCCGGGAGGTGTTGTTTACGCTGTTCCGGGCCATCCCTTTGTTGCAGAAGCTACCTCGCCAGAAATCGCGATGCGCGCTCGGGAACGGGGGATCGCGGTTCGGGTCGTAGAAGGGTTAAGTTTTCTGGAAGCTGTCTTTGCGGCATTGGGCGAAGACCCCTTTCCACAAACCACCCTGATCGATGCACTGGAATTGGGCATGGCCCATCATCCTATCTTTGTTCCCAGCGCGCCGGCGATCGTAGCGCAATTTTATTCCCCTGCAATCGCTTCAGAAGTCAAATTAACCCTTATGGCGCTGTATCCCGATGAGCACCTGGTCAAAATGGTGCATGGCGCGGGTACCTCCAACCTCATTGTGGAGAAGATGCCGTTGTATGAGATCGATCGCAGCCCTCACATTGGGATGTTGACCAGCCTCTATATTCCACCCCTGGGCGAGAACACATCTTTTGAAGCGTTTCAAGAGCTGGTTGCTCATTTACGGGCACCCGATGGTTGTCCCTGGGACCGGGAGCAAACCCACCAATCACTTCGCCCTCACCTGTTAGAGGAAGCCTACGAGGTTCTGGTTGCTCTCGATGAAGACGATCCGACGGCTCTTGGCGAAGAGTTAGGAGATTTGTTGCTGCAGATTGTGCTGCACGCTCAGATCGCGAGTGAATATGGTGAGTTCACGATGAGCGATATAATTCAGCGGATTCATTCAAAGCTGGTCCACCGCCACCCCCATGTGTTCGGTGAACTGGAGGTTGATGGCAAAGAAGCAGTGATCTTGAACTGGGAACGTTTAAAGGCCGTGGAGCGCCAGGCAAAAGGTAAAGCGGAAAAAGGTCTTCTTGAGGGTATCACGATCTCGCTCCCGGCGCTGGCACAAGCTGAATCCTACCAGAAGCGCGCCGCTCGGGTAGGATTTGACTGGAACAACCTTCATGGCGTTTTGGATAAGATAGCCGAGGAAATCCAGGAAGTCAGGCAGGCCCCCGATCCCGAATCCCGGGTGACCGAGATCGGAGATTTGCTTTTCGCCGCGGTGAATCTCGCCCGCTGGTTGAACGTGGATGCTGAAAGCGCCCTTCGCCAGGCGAATGCACGCTTCCGCCAGCGGTTTGAATATATTGAAGAGGCGGCGCGCGCCCAGGCAAGAGATCTTTCCGAATTCACTCCAGAAGAGATGGATGAGCTCTGGAACGAAGCGAAACAGATTTGATCTGGTTCGGAAACGCTTACGATAGCTCTCAGTTATTCTCAAACACATCTCTTTCTAATTCGAGCGCATTTTTAAGTTCCTCAGCGCAGGACTGGCTACAGGTGATGAACATTAGGTCATACCCGGCCTGCCTGGCAGGGGATTCTGGTGGAGGAACCATTGCAAAAGTAGTTTTGTCTTCCAGGGCAAGGTCTAACGACACAAATTGACCTTCTTTGTCCTCCAGGCTAATGGTCGGGCTGGCCTTGGCGCCAAAGCCAAACGCTTCTGATTCCTCATCGATGAACTGGTTACACCAGGCGCAAGTATGCAACAACCGGTCTCGTCTAAATTTTTCTTCAGGATCGTCTAAGTTACTCATTCTCAAAACTAAGGTTGACTTTTTGATATCCGCCTCAGGCAATTTTAAATTAAGGATATCACAAATTTGGCAAAGAACGCCTCTTAAGAAACTGTCCCTACGAGCGAAGCGTGGCAGCCGCCCTCCACGGAGGAGATTGCGGCAGCGGCTGCATAAGGGCTGCTCGGAAGCAGCTAAAGATCGCTGCTTCGCCTTCGGCTCGCAATGAAAGTTTCCTCTGGTAAGAAGAGCGCGGGCGCTGTGGAGTTGCTCGCAATGACAAAATTAGAATTGCTGTTTCTTAAAGCATTTCGAACCGGGCGGTAAAGTGACGCAGCGATTCGGGCGCGTAGGTAAAGCGATAACCTCTGACATCTTGTCGCCGTGAGGAAATCCTTCCGATAGCTTCAGCCACGTAATCCAGGTGGCTTTGGGTGTAAACGCGGCGGGGTATGGCCAAGCGCACCAGCTCCATGCGCGGGTAATGAATTTCACCTGTATCGGGATCCGGGTATGAAAACATCACAGAACCGATTTCAACCGCTCGGACACCCGCTTCCAGATAAAGTTCTACCACGAAGGCTTGACCTGGGAACTGGCTTTGTGGAATGTGGTAGAACAAGCGGCCCGCATCCACATAAACTGCATGACCACCAGGAGGTTCGATAATAGGAATATCCAGCTCGAGCAGCCTCTCGGCCAAATATTTAGTCTGGCCTAGCCGGTAAGCCAGGTAGTCCTCATTCAGACCTTCCCAAAGACCGACCGCGATTGCATCCAGGTCGCGGCCGGCCAAACCGCCATAGGTGGGGAAACCTTCGCGCAAGATCAGTTCATTGCTCGCATTTTGAAAAAGGATCTCGTCGTTCATCGCCAGAAATCCACCGATATTAACAAGAGCATCCTTTTTTGCGCTCATGGTGGCGCCATCGGCAAGCGCAAATATTTCGCGGGCGATCTCCAGCGTGCTCCTGTTTTCATGGCCGGTCTCACGCATCTTAATAAAATAGGCATTTTCTGCATAGCGGCAAGCGTCAATAAAGAAAGGTATCTCGTAATGATGATACGTTTCCGCCACTTGATGCAGGTTTTCCATCGAAACTGGCTGCCCCCCGCCAGCGTTATTGGTGATCGTGATCATTCCGAAAGGGATATTATCAACGCCGATCTGCTCGATAAATTTTCTTAGCTTGTTAATATCCATGTTCCCTTTGAAGGGATGTCGCCTGGATGGATCGAAGGCATCATCGATTACTAAATTTTCGGGCCGGCCTCCCCGCGCCCGGATGTTGGCCTCAGTGGTATCAAAGTGCATGTTAGACGGAACAGCCTGGCCTTCTTTCAAAAGGACTGCGCAAAGGATATTCTCAGCTGCACGGCCCTGGTGTGTAGGCAGGAAAAATTTGAACCCAAAAATCGACTGGATCGCTTCACTAAGCCGAAAATAAGAACCAGCTCCAGCATAGGATTCGTCGCCCTTCATCATGCCCGACCATTGGTTTTGACTCATGGCCCCGGTCCCCGAATCGGTTAGTAGATCGATGAAGATCTCATCCGAATGCAGACCAAATACATTGAAACCTGCCCGCCGGATCGCCTGCCCACGCCATTCCCGGTCAGGCAACTGAATGGGTTCAACCATCTTGATGCGAAATGGTTCAGGGGGATGCGTTGCCATTTATGCCCTCCACGGTTTCTCGAAAATGGAAATGTTGGGATCACGTTGAGTTTAGCACGCTTTTACAAGAACACCAAGGTTTTATCAAGTAGCCGGTGCAAGGGTCTGCTTAAAGTCTGAGGAAGCGGTCATTGCGAGGCAAAACTCCCCCAGGCCCCCTTGATAAGGGGGGAGCAGAGGCCGCCCGGAGACCGCCCGGAAGAATCCCCCAGCCCCCCTTGATAAGGGGGGAGAAAATCCTCGCGCAATGACGCTTGGCAAGGTATTCCGAGTTTAAGTAAGCCCTGGGGGCGCGGATGCGCGGAATCGTCGGAATAACCCACTCCTTGAGTTATAATTTCGGCGGAAACGTAAAATTCCTATGTTAGAAATCATCTCTCTTACCCTTGGACCTATTCAAACGAACTGCTACGTGGTTGCCGATTCTGAAAGCGGCGACGCCATTGTGATCGACCCTGGGGAGGAAGGTCAAAAGATTCTTAATGTGGTGAGCGAACGCGGCTGGCGCATCGGGAACATCTGGCTGACACACGCACATTTTGACCACTTGGGCGGAGCTGCGGAAGTAGCTGATGGAACCAATCCTCCGCCGCCAGTCGCCTTGCACCCGGATGACTATCCACTCTGGCGGGCACAAGGAGGCGCTTTGTTTTTTGGAATGCGCATCGATCCCGGGCCTGAACCGACGATTGATTTGCATCACGGGCAGATTCTTCACCTGGGGAAGTTCGAATTCAAAGTGCGCCACGCGCCGGGCCACACCCGAGGTCACGTAGTCTTTTATTGCGCATCGGAGCAGGTGCTATTTTGTGGAGATGTCATTTTTCAGGGAAGCATTGGGCGCACAGATCTACCCGGCGGCGATTATGAAACCCTGATGAACAGCATCCGAACGGAGGTGTTGACCCTGCCGGATGACACGCGCCTGCTCACCGGTCATGGCCCGGAAACGAAAGTAGGAATCGAGAGGAGCTACAATCCTTACTTGGCGTAGTCGACTGCCCGGGTTTCCCGGATGACGGTGATCTTGATTTGACCCGGATACTGCATGGTATCCTCGATTTGCTTGGCGATGTCCCGCGCCAGGCGGATGGAATCAAGGTCGTCTACGTCTTCAGGACGGACAAATATGCGGACTTCTCGACCAGCCTGAAGGGCGTAGCTCTGATTTACCCCAGTAAAGGAATTGGCAATCTCCTCCAGGGCACGAACGCGTTTAATGTATTGTTCCAGGCTTTCTCGCCGGGCGCCGGGACGCGCGCCGGAGATAGCATCTGCGGCTTCGACGATTACCGCCTCCACCGATTCCTGTTCGATCTCATGGTGATGGGAGGCAATCGCATTGACGACTTTATGGTTCACACCGTAACGCCTGGCAAATTCAGCTCCGATCTGGGCATGGGTGCCTTCAACGTTATGGTCCATCGCCTTTCCCAAGTCGTGTAAGAGCGCGCCAGCTTTGGACACCTCCACATCAGCACCCAATTCTGCGGCGATAACACCGGCGAGCTGGGCGGTCTCGACCGCATGCGCCAACTGGTTCTGACCATAAGAGGTGCGGAATTTTAACCTACCAAGGGTCTTTAGTATCTCGGGATGCAGGCCCGTAACGCCAGCATCGAAGACGGCCTGTTCACCGGCCTCAGCGATTACTCTTTCGACTTCTTCCTGTTCGCGTTTAACGATCTTCTCAATGTGGGCGGGATGTATGCGACCGTCCATCACTAACTTGGCCATGGATCGAACGGCGATCTCCCGGCGCACGGTATCAAAACAAGAGATCGTGATTGATTCGGGGGTATCATCGACGATCACGTCGACACCAGCTGCCTGTTCAAAAGCGTGGATATTGCGGCCATTACGACCGATAATCCGGCCCTTCATGTCATCCGAGGGTAAGGGAACGGAAGAGGTCGTTACATCGCCAACATGCTCGGAGGCAACCCGTTGGATGGCGCTGGCAATAATCTTGCGCGCCCTCCGCTCGCCCTCTTCGCGGGCTTCTGCATCGATCTGGCGAATTATGCGCGCCATATCAGCCCGGGCTTCTTTTTCCGATTCCCGCATAAGGGCTTCACGCGCCTCATCTGTGGTCATCTTGGAAATGCGCTGCAATTCTTCCATCTCTTGGTCATGTAGATTTTCAATTTCATTGGCGCGCTTGTCCATTAAGCTCTGTCGTTTATTCAGTGCTTGTTCACGCTTTTCTAGTCGATCCGCGCGATTATCAATCTCTTCGCGCCGTTTTTGGAGACGGTCCTCCTCTCGGTTCAATTCCTCTCTGCGGTGGTTTATCTCTGCGTTGGCTCTTTGACGAATTTCTAGCGCTTCGTCTTTTGCTTGCAGTTGGATGTTCCGCGCTTCCTCATTTGCGGCGCCTAAGATGTTCTCTGCTTCTTCGCGCTGCCTCTGTTTTGCGCTCTGGAGTAGCATTTGCTTCAGGGTATAACCTGCGGCTAAGCCTACTACCAGAGCGCCGAGAACAACTAATAACCATATTCCAGCGTTCATCGAATATCCTCTTTGTTTTTTCTTTTTATTCAGTAGTTTTGGCGGATCTTTGTTCGGCCCAAACTCGATCCACTACTGGCGCAATAACGTTGTAAGAGAAGCCGCGCCGGGCGAGAAACCCGCTCATTTTGCGGCGAAAATCGGGCCATTCCAAGCCTTTCAATCTACGAGATTGTTTTGTTGCTGCCAGATAAGCCAACTCTTCGTCATCGATTGCCTGTGACAGGATGTTCTCGATTACCTCGTTTGGTATCCCTTTGTGGCGAAGTTCGAAAGATAAAGCTCGCTGGCTGCGAGGCCGAAATTCAGAGCGATTTTCAACCCAGTTTTGAGCAAAGCGCTCATCGTCCACAATGCCGCTGCGACGCAATCGTTTCAGAACTTCTTCGACGACGTCTACCGAAACGCCCTTCTCATTCAATTTATCTCGAACTTCGGCTTCGGTTCGCATCCGGTATCCAATGAATTTGAGAGTACGTTGGTAGGCTACCTCTTTAGCGTCTTCCGCCTGAAGCTGCGCAATTTTTTCTTCGCTCAATTCTTGTCCAACCTCTAACCAGGCGGCAAGGATCCGGGATAAACCAAAGGCAAACTCCCCATCCAGCTCAACATTCACTCGCTGGCGGTTGTGCTTCTGTTGTTTAAGAGCTGTAATCTTTCGAACCATAGAACCAACCAAACCTAAAAAGCAAACAGCCGTGAGCCTACCAGCTACGGCTGATTGAGTAAATACTCAAATGATCTCAGTTTTCAAAAGGCGATGACAGGTGTGTTGATAGATTAAACGACCGCCTGTTTATCCGGGAACGGAAAACTCGGTTTTATTTACAATAAACCTGTCCAGTAACTCCTGCTGGCATTTATGTCTCTCTAAATCCAGTAACAATTCAAATTCACCAGACATCGGGCCAGTTTTGCAGATGGCCAGGTGATTTCTACACCATACATCCGATACTGAAATCAATTCTCAAGCCGTAGCCGCACGTCTCCATTAAGGAATCTGGGAGAGGATGCTGCCAGGGTCGGTACGTGAATTTGGGAAAGTATCTGCTTACCCAATCAAAAAATGTGAAATGATCAAATAAATCTACTGACGGCTCTGGCAGGCGGCCGGTATTTTAAAATTTAGTTAACTTTATTATACATTATATCCAGATATTCGAGTACCTCTAAACTGATATGGTGTGCACGCAAAACATGTAATGCAGACTGATCCCTGGGTCATCCTGGGCATAAGATTGGGGCTGACAAAGCCGCCGGGGACGGCGGCTGAGCGGTTGGGGGATGGCGGCTGAGCGGTTGGGGGACGGCGGGTGAGCAAATACGGGCACAGGACGCCGCCGAGGACGGCGGCTGAGCAGTTGGGGGACGGCGGCTGAGCATATGTGGACGGCGGCTGAGCATGTAGTCATGAGCCTGATTTGTAAGGCTATGATAAGGCTGGAAGCGGAGTATAATGCGGAGTTGATAGCGATCATCACAAACTTGATGCTGACAGAGGAGTTAACTATGAGCCTAAGAGAAGATGCACTTGAGTATCATCGCCTTGGCGGTAAACCGGGCAAGATCTCGCTGCTGCCAACCAAGCCGCTTAGCACTCAACGAGACTTATCGCTGGCTTATTCCCCTGGGGTCGCATACCCGGTCTTAGAGGTTGAAAAAGATCCGGAATTGGCATATGAATATACGTCCAAAGGTAATTTAGTCGGAGTGGTGTCAAATGGCACGGCCATTCTGGGACTAGGTGACCGAGGCGCGCTGGCTTCCAAGCCGGT
>DATCIL010000382.1:0-3321 GCA_036507795.1 Anaerolineales bacterium
AGAATTAATAATCTGTCAAATGAGTTTTTTATCTTCCTTGGGTGACATTTATTATCTTTTTAAGAACCCAATTGACAATTTTGTGAGTATTTTTATCCGCTTCCTGTTCAAACAGTCCTGGACGATTTGCTTCACCTTCAACTATGCTATAATCGCGTCGATAATTCATGACATAAACGTGACGTATGCACTTGGCATCTTAAACTCTAAATCTTCAATCTTCAATCTTCAATCTTCAATCTTAAACTTTAAACCTTAAACCTCTTTCGAATTCTATGCTTAACAAGATCGTTCGCATTCTTGGGGGAGATCCCCACAAGAGACAAATTGAAAAATATACTGAGACGGTAGACTTAATCAACAGCCTGGAGAACCAGTACGAAGGCTACAGTGATGAAGCGCTGCGCGCTCAGACAAACCAATTTCGCCTGCGTTTGGCCAAAGGCGAAACGCTCGATGACATTCTGCCCGAAGCCTTCGCCGTGGTGCGCGAAGCCAGCAAGCGCAACCTGGGGCAGCGCCACTACGACGTGCAGCTCATCGGCGGTATCGCCCTGCACCAGGGCATCATCGCCGAAATGCGCACGGGTGAAGGCAAGACCCTGGTCGCAACCCTTCCCCTCTACCTGAACGCCCTGTCGTTAAATCCTGACTGGATTAAGCGGGCCCGCAAGAAGTGGGGTGAAAACCCCGAAAACTGGCAGTTCGAACGCCTTGAAGGGATTCCGGTCGGTAGAGGCATCCACCTGGTTACGGTCAACGACTACCTGGCTCGCCGTGATGCCCGCTGGATGGGCACAATTTACGCGTTCCTTGGATTGACCGTCGGCGTACTTCAGATGGCTGCCCGCACCGAGAATGGCAAAAAAGCCTTCCTGGTGGATTTCGAGCGCGAATCGCCGCACGAGGATCAACATCACCTTAACATGGTTTCCCGCCGCGAGGCTTACAGCGCAGATATTACTTACGGCACCAACAGCGAATTCGGCTTTGATTACCTGCGCGACAATATGACCATGCGCCTGGACGATCGCGTCCAGCGCGGCCACTACTATGCCATCATCGACGAGGTCGATAACGTCCTCATCGATGAGGCCCGTACCCCCCTCATTATCTCGGGTCCGGCCCATGATGACACCGAGTGGTACCTCCGCATGTCCCAGATCGTCAAAAACCTCAATCCTGAGGATTATGAGATCAGCGAGCGTGACCGCACCGTCACCCTGACGGAGATCGGCGAAACCCACGTTGAAGAGCTTCTGGCTATTCCCTTGCGCGATCCAGAACGGCCGGAAGATGTCACGCCCGAGCAGGCTCGCCTGTTGGGCTATCTGGAGCAGGCCCTGCGCGCCCAGTTTCTGTTCAAACGCAACAAGGACTATCTTGTCCAGAGCGGCAAGGTGGTTATTGTGGATGAGTTCACCGGGCGCTTGATGCCCGGGCGCCGCTGGTCGGACGGTCTTCACCAGGCGGTCGAGGCTAAAGAGGGCGTCAAGGTGCAGCGCGAAAATGTCACCTACGCTACCATCACCATTCAGAACTACTTCCGCATGTACGAGAAGCTCGCCGGTATGACCGGCACCGCCGTTACCGAATCCGAGGAGTTCAAAGAAATCTACAATCTGGATGTCCTGGCAATCCCGACCAACCTGGACTACCTGGCCTCGCGTGTCGATCAATCGCTCATCACCGTGGAAGCCCGCGATGAGCAGGGCTACAAGTACGAGTATTACGCCGATCAAGATGATCCTGGACGCGAACCTGTCTTCTGGAAGCGCAAGGATTATCCCGATGTGGTCTACCGTACCGAGGAGGCCAAGCTGCGTGCTATCGTCCAGGAGATCATCAAGTATCATGCCCTTGGGCGGCCGGTACTGCTGGGTACCACTTCGGTCGAACTTTCTGAGCGCCTTTCCGCCCGCTTGGGGGCGGAGTCTATTCGCCGCCTTGCTCAGGTCATCTTGCTTCGCGATGTCTGGATGGAAGCCAATAACCGGGTTGAGGATGGACGCGCCATACCCGAACTTGAGTTTCTCAATGAGCCCATCGACCAATTAAACATCTCTGCCATGCGCAAGATGGCCCGCGATCTCGGAATTTCCTTCAATGCGGCCTCCTCCGAAAATCTGGAGCGCTTGATCGAACTCCTCGGTCTGAGCCCCGCAGATGGCGAGCGTTTGGCCTCTTCTCTCAGCGCTGGCATCCGTCATGAAGTTCTCAACGCCCGTAAGCACACCGAAGAAAGCCAGATCATCGCCGGAGCTGGCGCGTTTGGCGCGGTAACCATTGCCACGAATATGGCTGGTCGTGGTGTCGACATCAAGCTGGGCGGGGAGCTGGCCGAAGAGATCATCGCCACGGTGAGCCGCGTACTCACCCGGGGTGGTTCTGAGGCCGATCCATACGATATGAGCCTGGAAGATCAGCGCCAGGCTCTGTCGAAAATGAATCCGTCCGATTACGGCATCTACGATACCGAAGTCAAGTATTTCCTCAATTACCTGAAAGAAATGGAGCGCGTGCGTGAGCTTGGCGGGTTGCACGTCATCGGCTCCGAACGTCATGAATCGCGCCGCATCGATAACCAGCTGCGTGGTCGCTCCGCTCGCCAGGGCGACCCCGGCTCCTCGCGCTTCTACCTCTCTATGGAAGACGACCTCATGCGGCTCTTCGGAGGCCAGCAGGCGCATGGCTTGATGGAACGCATGAAGATTGATGAGATGATGCCGCTCGAGTTGGGGCTGGTTGGACGCATCGTCGAGCAGTCCCAAACCCGGGTTGAAGGCGCCAATTTTGATGTCCGGAAGCACTTGCTCGAATATGACGACGTCCTCAACACTCAGCGTTCCAAGATCTACGCCCAACGTGACCGCATCTTTACCAAGGAAGACCTCAGCGAAGATGTCACCGAGATGCTTCAGACCGAGGTTCTACGGCGCGTGCCCGAAGCGCTCGAGGACGAGGAAGGTCCCTGGAAGTTGCTTGCCTGGCTCGATCAAATTCAACCGCCGTTGTCATTCAACGGCGCTATCTATCCTTCGTACACCTTGCGCTTACTACTGGATTACGTTCGTGCTGAACTGAACCGGCGCGCAGGGCAGGCGCCGGCCACTGGCGATGGCTATCAGGATCCCGAAATGGTTGCGGATGTCCTCTTGGAACTGGCCGGGCAAGCCCTTGAGGCTGAAGAAAAACACATCGTTCATTCTGTAAACCAGCTGCTCGATCTTACCAGTGAGCGCCTGGAAAGCCAATTGCAGGAAAGGCTTGAAGCGCTGGACACATTCTTCGAAGCCCTGAACATTGAAGAAGAGGCCCAAA
>DATCIL010000383.1:0-1525 GCA_036507795.1 Anaerolineales bacterium
CGAATCGGAGAAGATCATGGCGAAGTGGCAGAACACCGAAGGCGTGCGGCAAATCTCCGCGGAGAATGGCAACCTGACGCTGCTCGTAGAGGACAGCAACAGGGTACTTCCACGCCTGTTCGAATCAGCCACGCGAGCCGGCGTGCGCATCACCTCCTTGGACATTCAGGAGCCGAATCTCGAAGCTGTTTTTCTGCAACTAACCGGCCGGGCACTGAGAGACTAGCCCAGAGGAGTTGGCGATGAAATTTATTGATCTCGCTATTAAAGACCTTTCCCACACCTTCCGCAGCGTATTTTCCCTGGTAATGATGTTCGGGGCGCCATTGCTGATCACCGGACTTTTGTACTTCGCATTCGGAGGGCTGGCGAGCAGCGAGGGCGGCTTCAACATGCCGGTTACCAGAGTTGAGGTTGTCAACCTGGACCAGGTGCCTGATAGGACCAGTGGTTTCGCCGCAGGCCAGATGTTAGTGGACTTCCTACAAAATGAGGACTTCGCCGGCGTTCTGGAAATAACTCTCGTGGCCGATGAACTCGACGCCCGGGCCGCCGTGGATGCTCAGAACGCCGGCGTGGCCATGATTATTCCGCTGAATTTTACAACTGCCGCTCTCGATCCGAAAACTGAGGCATATGTGACTCTTTACCAGGATCCGACTTTGGCGATTGGCCCCGGGATCGTCAAAGATCTCGTCAGCCATTTTTTGGATGGCTTTGCCGGATCTAAAATCGCTGCCAACGTGATTTCGGCTCAGCTAAGCGCCCGGAACGTGGGTGTTGATCCCGCGATCGCAGGCAGAGCCGCCAGCCAGTACTCAGCATGGCTGACGTCTTCCGGACATAGCCAGGAAGCCGAGGGATCTGGGGCGCTCAAAATCCGATCGCCCCGCGGTGAAACGCAGACTGCCGACCAGGGATCCGAGATGATTGGGCCAATCATGGCTGGAATGATTGTCTTCTTCGTCTTTTTCATGGGAGCGAATGGCGCAGAAAGCATCATTCGCGAGGATGAGGAAGGCACGCTGGCACGCCTGTTTACGACCCCTACCTCCCAGGCTACGATCCTGGGCGGCAAGTTCTTTGGTGTATTGGTTTCGCTGATCATCCAGACAGCCGTGCTGCTGATTGCGTCCACGTTGATCTTCAAGATCGATTGGGGACAGCTGCCGTCCGCCGCTCTGGTCGCAGCAGCTTTGATCGTTGCCGCAACGGGCTTTGGCGTGATGCTCATGTCCTTCATCCGGAATACTCGCCAGACCGGCCCGATGATGGGCGGCGTGCTGACTTTAACCGGAATGATGGGAGGCCTGTTCACCAACGGGATCCCAAACCTTCCACCCGCTTTTGACACGGCGACGTTGGCGATGCCCCAGGGCTGGGCCATGCGCGGCTGGCGGTTGGCTCTGGCAGGAGCAAGCATAAACGAGATCCTCCTGCCTGTGATCGTCATGTTTCTCATGGGCGCGGCGTCCTTCGCCATTGGGATGCTCTTTTTCCGCAAACGCTTTGCCTGATTGAGTTG
>DATCIL010000384.1:0-5084 GCA_036507795.1 Anaerolineales bacterium
CAGCACCGACAGGCGCTGGCAGAGGCGGCCAGAGAGCTGGGCGGGCTGGATGCCGTCATCAACAACGCCAGCATCCTGGGTCCCAGCCCTCAGCCGGAACTGCTCGAATACCCGCTGGACTTCATCGAAGAGGTCTTTAGGGTAAACGTGATTGCGCCGCTAGCAATCCTGCAAGCCGTCCAGGATTACATGAGACCCGGTGCACGCATTATTAACATAACAAGTGACGCCGGGCTCGAAGCCTATCCTGGTTGGGGTGGATACGGATCCAGCAAAGCGGCGCTGGAACATCTTTCCGCCATCCTGGCTACGGAAAACCCATCGTGGAAGGTTTACTGGGTCGATCCGGGGGACATGCGCACGCAGATGCAGCAGGAAGCCTTTCCAGGGCAGGATATTGGCGACCGCCCGCTACCGGAGACCAGCGTTCCCGGCCTGCTAGCGTTACTGGAAGAGGATCTTCCGAGCGGCAGGTATCTGGCTCGCCAGGTAAAGGTCGAGGTGGCTTGATGATGCCCGTGCTCGAAAAAGCAGGCCTGATGCCTTCCGTGGACGTGGGGTTAATTTCAGGTGATTTTAGTTTTGCTCTACCATCGGAACTCGAGGCCGGCGAACCGCCGGAAGCACGCGGTCTCTCTCGAGACCAGGTCCGGTTAATGGTCAGCCATTATCTGAGCGACAGCATTGTTCACACCAGGTTCACGCATTTGCCGGAGTTTCTCCTGCCAGGGGATGTCCTGGTGATTAATACCAGCGGGACCCGGAAGGCTGCACTGGACGCCTGGCGGGAGGACGGATCCCATATAAAAATCCACCTCTCAACCAATCTACGTGCCGGCCTCTGGGTTATCGAGCTGCGCCGGATTGATGATAAAGGCACGCAGCGCCTCTTTGGAGCCAGGCCAGAAGAGATTCTGCGGTTGCCAGCCGGCGGTTCTGCAAGAATTCTGACCCCATATCGGCCAAATTCCAGATCAGCAGGATCGGATAAAACAAGTCTCGTGCGATTGTGGCTGGGCAGCCTGCAGCTCCCCGCATCTGTAAAGCAATACCTGGATCGTTATGGCGCTCCCATTCGCTACGGCTATATAAAAAAAGAGTGGCCGATTGGTGCATACCAGACGGTCTACGCTACCGAAGAGGGAAGCGCGGAGATGCCTTCCGCCGGAAGACCCTTCTCTCGCGAAATAATCACCCAGTTAGTAGCTCAGGGAATAAAATTTGCGCCCCTGGTTTTGCATACCGGCGTCGCCAGCCTGGAGGCCGATGAGGCACCCTATCCGGAATACTACAGGGTGCCTGCAGAGACCGCCGCCACCATAAACGCGGCTAAAGAGCGGGGCAATCATATTATCGCCGTAGGTACGACCAGCGTGCGGGCCATCGAAACGGTAGCGGATGAGAGCGGGCTGGTCCATACCGGAGAGGGACGGACCAGCCTGCGGATAGCACGCGATCGTCCCCTCAGAATAATTGATTCCCTGCTGACTGGCTTTCACGCACCAAAGGCTTCTCATCTGGAGCTGTTGTCCACCTTAGCTGGAACCAGCCATCTCCAATTGGCTTACGCCGAAGCCCTGAGCGAAAAATATCTATGGCACGAGTTCGGCGATCTACACTTGATTTTGCCTTAATTAAGTAAAAAATCCGCCAGGCATTTTCGCCCGGCAGAAGAAGAGACAAGGAACGCGTCTTTTCGGTGATCACACCCGCATCCAATCCATGATGCAATTCTCCAAGCCGGAAACACTGTGATTTGCGGTCACAAAACAAACCGTCGGCCAGTTTCAATGCGTCAGAGAAAAGCACGTGCTTGGTTTGAGAATCAAACGAGTCCTTCCTCTTTCGCGCGCACAGCGAGATCGGTCCTGGATACTGCCTGAAACTTGTCACACAACCTCTCGATGTGTTTCTTAACAACATTAACCTCAACACCTAATTCCTTGGCGATTTCCGTGTCGTTCTTCCTATCGGCGATCATTCCAAGAATGCGCAATTCGATATTTGTCAGGGTAGCCCGGTCGGCCTTGCCAAACTTGCTCCAGGATGCAATCCGCTGGGCTACGCGATTACTCACCCAGCCTTCCTCCCCGCCGGCAACCCCCCGGATCGCGTGGATGAGCAGATTGGGCACTTCGTCCTTCGTCAGGTAACCCGCGACCCCCCTGGACAACATTCCTAAGATATATTGGTTGTCATCATGCGCACTCAATGCAATGATTCGGACTGGTAGTTCTCTGTCCCGCAGCTCTTGGGCGACTCGCCTGCCGCTCATCTTGGGCATCTCTACATCCAGAAGAAGTATATCAGGGACGAGTTCTTCCACCAGATTCAAGGCTTCCAGGCCGTCCCGAGCTTCACCAATCACTTCTATTTCCTCAGTCCTCTCCAAGATGCTGCGAATGCCCGCGCGAACCATGTCATGATCGTCAACCAGGACAACTTTTGTTGGCTTTTTTTTCATAAGGGCCTTCCCGTTGAACTCCAAACACAAACATCATAGCCTAATCAACAAGATAATTTCTTACAAGTTAACTAAGTTTCGGGGAAACCTTCTGATCAATGCCACCAACGCTACTGCACCCACGGCCGCAACCACAACGGAGGCGGTGTTGATCCGCGACAGTAAATTTTGGATGTCAAGTAATGTCCCGGTAACCAATCCTCCAATCAACGCTCCTGCCACACCGATTAGAGATTCGCGAAAGACGCCACGCCCTCCGCCCTCCATTAGTCGGTTGGCTAGCCATCCACCCATTAATCCTATTAAGATCCAGGCTGCGATACCCATTTAATCTCCCAATCCCCTTAATCAGTAGCAACTTATGGTTCACCTTTCAGATTTTTGCCTGTCCTCCATGGCGCGCTTTGATTCTGTCCATGAAACTGTTAATCTCCTCTTCAGCCTCATTCCTGGAATAGCCATAATTCTCTTGAAGTTTTCCGATCAGCTTATCGTAGTTGCCCTCGATCTGGTCGACTTCATCATCGGTCAGCTCGCCCCACGTCTCTTTGATCTCTCCACGCAGCTGCATCCATTTTCCTTTCAAGATATCCCTGTTCATTTTCATCTCCTTTCCTAAGATAAACATAACTTTACTATAAACAATTTCCAGGTACACGCCAATGGGGAATATTCCTATGACAAGGTAGGGATTTCCCTATTCGAGATGGGGTAACTACTTAGTTAAATAAAAAAACCTCCTGAAGCGTCTCATCGCTACAGGAGGGAAAAAACAATCGAAAGGACTCAGGTCAGTCCCTGCCTGACCGCATGAACGGCTGCTTCAACCCGAGAAGCTACACCAAGTTTTTGGTAAACGCCTTCTAAATGTTTCTCAACGGTTTTTTCGCTGATTCCCAGGGCCAGGCCGATTTCCTGATTGGTTTTTCCCGCGACAACGCCCTTTAGAACTTCGATTTCTCGCGGGGTTAGCGCTCTTTTGTCCTTATCCTGTCCCCCACCCATCCAGGTCGACATCTGGGCGGCCACGCGCCGGCTAACCCAACCCTGTTCTCCATAGGCAACGCCTTTAACCGCCTCGACAATGGTCTCCGGCACCTCTTCCTTAACCAGATATCCAGAAGCCCCAAAAGAAAGAACTTCTCTGATATATTCACGATCATCATGAGCGCTTAATGCCAGAATGCGCACCGAGAGGCCTTCTTCCTGGAGCTGCTTGGCTACCTGAGTTCCTTTTATGCCGGGCAATTCCATATCCAGCAGCATTACATCCGGCGACAGCTCTCGCGCCATGTTAATTGCCTGTGAACCTTCGCTCGCTTCCCCAACAACCGTGATGTCTTGTTGGTTTTCCAGGAGCTTCCTGATGCCTTCTCGAACAACCGGGTGATCATCCACCAGAAGAACGCGTATTGCAGCCATATTATTGCCTCCTCTCCTCAGGGAGCTCTATTTATTTTACTCTATCTTCTCCGCAAACGCTGCACTGCCCAGACCGGCGCTGTTCAGGTCATTTATAGGGAACAAGCACGGTAATTTTGGCACCTTCGCCTGGCAAAGATTTCACCTCCAACTGTCCACCGATCGCAGAAGCCCGCTCCTTGGCGCCCACCAACCCCAGATGTCCTTTTCGGGCCAGCGTAATCCACCGGTCAGGTACGATAAAGCCTTTCCCATCATCCTGTATTTCCAAAATAGCCTTCTCTTCGTCCAGATCAAACCGTATATACACGTTCTTGGCTTCAGCATGGCGGATCACATTTGTAAACGAAGACTGAAAGATGCGGAAAAGCGCCAGACGGATCTGCTCAGGTAAACTCTGTCCGTCTGCTACCAAATCCATGGAAACGCCTATTCCAGTGTTGCCTTGCATAAATTCTTCAACATAGGATCTGATCGCTTTTTCCAGTCCAAATGGCGTCAAGGCTGGTGGGCGCAATTCTCCGCTGATGACCTTCAGCGTACCCACCACTTTCTGGACCAAATTGTCCATTCTCATGAGGGCTTCCAGGTTACCGTTGCCTTGTAAAGAATCTTTTAATGCATTGAGGTTGTAGGAAAGCCCGTAGAGATCCTGAACAGGGCCATCATGCAGTTCCTGAGCGAGATGCAGACGTTCAGATTCCCTCCCTTCCATCAACCGGCGATTTAGCTCGGCCAATTCGGCCTCCATTTGCTTTCGCTCGGTGACATCCTCAATCATGCCGACGATAAATTGAGGAAGGCCGGCTGCATCGCGCACCAATGTTGCAGCTAAGTGTCCCCAAATGAAATTACCATCCTTATGCAGGAACAATCGCTCTGCATGATAAATATCCCGTTCACCATTGCGCAAATCATCGAAAGCTGGCAGACCGGCTACGAAGTTAACCGGATGGCTAATCTCGTTCGGCGGGACATGGCGAATCTCTTCCAGACTGTATCCGAACATCGCGCCCACTGCCGGATTAACCTCCATCAAATGCCCCTCCAAATCTAGCAATTCGATCCCGAATCCGGCGCCATCGAATATCGAGCGGAAGCGCGCTTCGCTTGCCCGCAGGCGCTCTTCGGTTTTCTTACGTTCCGACATATCCCGGGTCACTTTGGAATACCCCCGCAGATTTCCATTTTCATCATA
>DATCIL010000385.1:0-28869 GCA_036507795.1 Anaerolineales bacterium
AATACGGAATAAGGACCACTGCCTATGCAAACATCCATTAAGATTTCTGCGCAGGAATTTGAAGAGCGCAGAATAAAGTTATTCAATCATCTGCAGGTTGAGGGGTTGTCTGGCGTCGTTTTATTCGATAGCACTTACATCCTTTACTACACGGGATTCGCATTCATACCTACCGAACGGCCGGTGGCGTTTGTGATGAACGCTTCCGGGGAAACGGTAATGTTTGTCCCTCGGCTTGAGTTAGAGCACGCCAGGGCGAACGCGGACGTAGACCAGGTAGAGCATTACCTCGAGTATCCCTATCACGTGCACCCGATGGAGATCTTGAAAGGTACCCTGGAAAAATTGAATTTCAGCGGCAGGATCGGGGTGGACACGGATGGCTATCCGTGGATTTTGGGCTACCGGGGTCCCAGCATCAGCGAGGTTACCGAGAGCCAGGTAACGCGGGTGTCCGAATTCATCGAGGACCAGATGATGATCAAAAGCCGGGTCGAACTGGCACTGATCAGGGAAAGCGTCAAGTGGGGTCACCTGGCGCATACCTTGCTGCAGCGCTATACCCGGGCCGGCTTGACCGAGACCGAGGTCAGCCAGGCGGCCAGCGCCGAAGCGAACCAGGCGATGCTGGATGCAATTGGGCCCATTTACCGGGCGCAAAGCCCGTTTGCGCGGGGCGCAAGCGCCGGCTACCGGGGACAGATCGGGCGCAACGCAGCCATCCCGCATGCCATGGCGAACAATATTGCTTTCCAGGAGGGCGATGTGCTGGTTACGGGCGCAGGCGCGCCGGTTTGGGGCTATCACTCTGAACTGGAACGCACTATGATCGTTGGCGCAGCTTCAGACGAGCAGAAGCGCATGTTCGAACACATGCTGGCATTACAGGCCACCGCCTTCGAGGCTATCAGACCCGGGGTCACTTGCTCAGAGGTAGACCGGGCAGTACGGGATTATTACGAGAAGCATGATCTACAGGAATACTGGAAACACCACACGGGACATGCCATCGGTTTGCGTTACCATGAGGGTCCGTTCCTGGATGAAGGCGACGAGACGGAGATCAGGGTGGGCATGGTTTTCACCGTGGAACCTGGTCTTTACGTTCCTGAATTGGGAGGCTTTCGCCATTCCGACACTGTAGCAGTCACTGAGGAAGGGATTGAGATACTTACGTATTATCCACGGGGTTTGGAAAGTTTGACCATTCCCGTATGAGCCGATGATTTTCTAGCCGATTTTTCGCCGAATATGGCTGGGATACCGGAATTGAACCGCAAAGGGCTGCTAAGAAGCAGCTGAGCCAAGGCGGGCAAAGACCGCCCGATCGCCAAGGTAACGCGAAGCCATATAGAAAAGACACTAACATGGTTCCTACTGACGAAAACGATTCTAAGAAAACAAGATTGTCATCCCGTTTTGAGGAGGCGGCAATCTTCGCCATCCGGCTGCATGCCGGACAGGTGCGCAAATCGACGGATGTGCCGTATATCAGCCATCTATTTGCCGTCACCGCCCTGGTCTTGCAAGATGGAGGCAGTGAGGATGAAGCAATTGCAGCATTGCTGCACGATGCGGTTGAAGATCAGGGCGGGCTTGAGACTCTCGAGGAAATCCGGCGACGTTTCGGGAATGATGTGGCCAATATCGTGAATTCGCTTTCTGATGCTTATGCTATACCTAAACCGCCCTGGCGCCAGCGGAAGCAAGATTACATCGCCCACATGAAGCAGGCCACTGAAGCGGTTCGGCGGGTTTCTCTGGCTGATAAGTTGCACAACGCCCGGGATATTCTCCGCACGCTAAAGGAGGAAGGCGATGGTACGTGGGAGCGGTTTCGAGGCGGTGAAAAGGGTACGCTGTGGTATTACCGCAGCCTGGTAGATGTATTTAATGAAACCGGTTCTGATTTTATGACGCAAGAATTGGGGAGGGTCGTAGCGGAGCTTGAAGAGCTGGCTGAGATGTGAGAGGCGATGAGTAGTTTGTTATAATCCTGGCATGAACACTGAAAATGGCGCTGAACTGATCGTTGGATTTGTGGCAGACCTATTTTTCTCGGTCCGTATCGAGGAGGCTGCTCGCCGTCTGGATTACCGGGTAATATGGGTTGAGAAGGCCGATGATGTGGCGCCCGTCGATCTCGAGGCGCCGGAGCGCCAGTGGGCCGAACACCTGCAGGGACGCGGCGCAGTGCTATTGGATGATTTGAGCCGTTGGGCGCCTGCCCTCATCATCTTTGATCTCAACAACGATCAGATACCATGGAAGGAATGGATTGAGCTCATCACCTCGGTCCCGGCTACCCGGCGGATACCGGTCATGTGCTTCGGCTCGCACATGGACGTGGAGACCATGCGGGCCGCCAAGGAGGCGGGGGCCGATGTGGTCTTAGCCCGGTCCCGGTTTGTTAAAGAATTACCCGATCTTATTAAAAAGTACGCTCGATCCATTGACGATGAAGCGCTGAGGGAGACCTGCCAGCAACCGCTCTCCCAGAAAGCCGTAGAGGGTCTGGAAGAATTTAACCGGGGCGAGTTTTACGAAGCCCACGAATACCTGGAGGAAGCCTGGATGGCGGATGAAAGTCTGGGACGAAATCTTTACCGGGGTGTGCTCCAGGTGGCGGTGGCTTACTACCACATTCTGCAAGGTAATCATAATGGCGCCGCCAAGCTGTTCTTACGCGTTAGACAATGGATCGACCCGCTGCCGGCTACCTGCCGTGGAGTAGATGTGGCGCGATTACGAGCTGAAGCCCGAGAGGTCCATGAAGAGCTGCTGAGGCTGGGACCGGAACGCATAGGAGAATTCGATCGCAGCCTGCTAAGACCGGTGCATTTTGTTATGCCTGAAGATCGAAATCATTAATCATTGAAGTTGGAGAAGAAGAATGCCCAGAAAAATTGCTTTGACCGGTATCAAGCCCTCAGGAACACCGCATATCGGCAATTATTTAGGCATGATCCGGCCTGCATTGGAACTTGCTCGAGAGAACCTGGCATTGTATTTTATCGCCGATTACCATGCTTTGACGACGGTCAAAGACAGTAAGTCTCTAAAGTACTTAACTTATGAAGTTGCAGCTACATGGCTGGCTTTGGGTTTGGACCCGAACGAAGTCATCTTCTTCCGCCAATCCGATGTTCCGGAAGTGATGGAACTTACCTGGGTGCTGAGCTGCTTTACCGCAAAAGGGTTGCTGAACCGGGCGCACGCTTATAAAGCCGCAGTGGACGAAAACGTGGCTGCCGGCCGCGCTCCGGACGAAGGGATCAGCGCTGGCCTGTATAATTACCCGGTGTTGATGGCTGCAGATATCCTGCTCTACGGCAGCCATTACGTCCCGGTGGGTTTGGACCAGAAGCAGCATATCGAGATCGCCAGGGATATCGCCGCTGCGTTTAACTCAACTTACGGCGACATCCTGGTGCTGCCGGAAGGCGTGATCCGGGAAGAAGTGATGACAATTCCAGGATTGGATGGTCGCAAGATGAGCAAGAGCTACGATAATGTCATCCCGATCTTCGCCGCGCCAAACACGATGCGCAAATCTGTAATGCGCATCGTCACCGATTCTAGAAGGCCGGAGGAGCCCAAGGATCCGGAACAGGATAACGTATTCAACATCTACCGGCATTTTGTGCCGGAAGAGGAGGCGGAACGGATGCGCCAGCGTTATATTCAGGGTGGTTTAGCCTATAGCGAGATCAAACAGGGCCTGTTCGAGTTGCTGGAGGATAATTTTAGCCAGGCGCGCGAAAAATACGAGGATCTGATGAAAGACTGGGGTTACCTGGATAGGGTCCTGTTAGAGGGGGCCGAGAAAGCGCGTGACATCGGCAAGCCGATGATGGAGAAGGTGAGAAAGGCTGTAGGGGTGGATTAGAGGAATAGGGGATAAGGGAAAAGGGGAGACAGTAAGCCTGTCTCCCCTTTATGATTTGGAATTATGGTTTCAGCCGGACCTGGTCGCCGTTGAGGTCTGTATGGAGCTCGTACTGCTGGCCCTCGGCCTGCAGCACGACCCGATAGCCGGGAGTGAGGGCCTGGAGGCAGAGCTCCGCTGGTCCGCCCAAACCCAGACACGAATCTGACCAGGTTGTCTCCTCGGCCGAGACGATCTCAATATTCCCGATATCAAGCTTTAGTTCGTCGCTCAACTTTACAATGGCGGCCTGCACCGCCCGGGACTGATCTGCGCCGGAATCCGGGCTGCCCGGTTTTGATTTATCCGGAGCAGGCGCTGATTGCAAGCGGATACTTGCGCCCGTCTGGTCGGTATGGTAAACATATTGCTTTCCACCGGATTCGAGAACCACGCGCCAACCGGGGGTGATTACCTGCATACACATCTCGCCCGCGTCCGCCAGTCCCAGGCAGGAGTCGCGCCATTCGACCTGTTCGTATTCGACAACCTCGACCTCCTCCCTGGCAACGTTTTGCGTTTCAACAAGGCGTTGTACTGCAGATTGCACAGCTTCAGGCAGGGCTCCAGGTTGAGCAGTGGACTCGTCCCCTGACGTCGTAGAAGGTTCCGTCAAGGGTTCGCCCATTAAACCTGTAAGCAGTTCGATAATCGCCTGATCGCGCCCGACATACAAGACAATTAAGCGATCTTTTTCCCAAAAATTGGGCTGGTCGACCCAGGTGATCATCGTGGTCCCGATCGAGGAGCCGTCTTCGGCAATCAGGCGGGAAGCCTGCTGGCGAGCTGCTTCATTGGCAAACTCAAATACTTGAACCTCGGCATCATCATTGACCTGGATGATGCGGCCGTCGACCTGAAAGAAAGACCGGTCAATCTCACTTTGATGCTCCGCTGCGGCGCCGGCGGCGCGCAGGTCTTCGACCAGCTCAGCGTAGCCGCCCGGCTCATCTCCCCGGGATTCTGCTGCCGTTGGCGCGCCCAGTGGCGCAGCGGCGGGCGCACAGCCCACCAGGATGAATGCGAGAATTGCAAGCATAGACAAGCATTGTTTATTAATCGTCATAGAAATTCTCCTTAACACTCGATTATATGGCTTAAACGAATTAATCAATATAATTGTTCCCGGAAGAATCCCCTGAGCGACGGCCTCCGTCGCCGCCCCCCTTGGTAAGGGGGGTGAAGAGGCCCCCTGGCCCTCCTTGATAAGGGGGTGAAGAGGACGCTAAAAATATTTTTCGAGCCAGCGGAGGGCCGGTTGAAGGTCCACTTGGTTGGCGATATCGACCAGCAGTGGAATTTGGTCGATGCGATCCAGATCGATAGGAACCGGCAGCACTGGATTAATGCGGAAATAACGATCACCCAGCACTTGACGGGACTGATAATCAGCAAGACCAGCGCCGCCTTCCAGCATCAGTCTGACCAAATGGGGCGCCCACTGGACGAAACCCCAATCAGCGTCGACTTGAGGCAGATACCGGGGGTTGTGACCTGTACCCATTGACAGTAAAATCACATCCCCAATTTGCTGACCGCCGGTATCAGGATGCAGCGCCTGGGCCAGGGCGCTTACGGAAGGGTTGGTGGCGACTACGCCACCATCAATGTATCCTTGATAAATCGGGAAATAGGTGGGGGCGGCGCTGGTGCGCACGGCGACATCGACAATTTTTTCTCGAGCATCAGAATCATCGCCAGGAAAGTTATGGAAGAATTTTGCTTTCCAGGTTCGTACCATAAATGGGTCGTCCGGATTATTGTCCAGATCAAAGGTCGTGATTAAGACCTTTTTGTTCAGGACGGCAAGCGTGTGATCGTCGAATTCTTTGGTTAGTTCTTCTATCAAGGGATCCAGGTTGTAATCGGCGCCGAGCAGCTTTCCCAGATCACGGACGTCGTCAACGATCGTATCGGAGAAGACCCTCTGGCTGCTGGTCTCGTATAGATTTCGGATACGCTCAGAGGGAAGACCGTAAGCGAGACCTAAAGCCAGAATTGCTCCCGCCGAGGTCCCGGCAAAGAGTTCGACCTGTTCCAAGAATCCGGGATGGGCCGATTCTAAACGTTGAATCAGGACGATGGTTAGCAGGCCGCGGATTCCGCCGCCGTCCATGGAAAGGATGTGGTAGGGGGGCATGCGGGAGCTCCTTGGGAGGGTGTTGGAGTTGCCGGATGAAACGTGAAGCGTGAAACGTGATCCGTAATGCGTAATTCGTAATGGATAAATCGTGATCAGCAGCTAGTTGCGGAGCTGTTATCGTGAGATATGGTTCTGGTTCAGAGCAGCAATTCCAGTTCGATTTCGTCGCGGAGGGGGATGCCGTAGAGGCCGGTTCGAGGGATTTGCGGCTTGAGTTTGCGGGAATACTCGAGTTTCCAAGTATACACGCGTAAATTAAAGTTTGGTAAACTTCTCTAGGATAAGTCATCCTCTACTCGTTAGAGTTTACAACAACGGAGTAAATCAGTGCAGCCAATTTTGGAAGTGAACCTTTCCACGGGAGAGGTTTTGCAGTTTTCAGTCCCAAAGGATTGGGAAAAGGATTTTATCGGAGGGGCCTCCCTGGCGGCAAGGATTCTGTATGAAGACCTGGTGCAAGATTTAGACCCGCTTTCCCCTGATGCGCCGCTGCTCTTTATGAATGGGCCTTTGACAGGCACCACGGGCCCGGCGGTGGGGCGCTTCGTGATCTGCGCCCGTTCTCCTGCCACGGGATTGTGGGGAGAATCTAACTGTGGTGGTTTCTGGGGACCGGAGCTGCGGAGGGCCGGTTTTGACGGCCTTCTTCTGAGAGGACGCGCTGCAGAACCGGTTTACTTATCGGTTAAAGATGACAACATTGAATTGCGACCTGCCGGGCACCTGTGGGGAAAAGATACTTACCAAACGCAAGAAGCGATCGTCCATGAGTTGGGAGTGAGCAAGACCCGGGTCGCTGCGATTGGGGTTGCCGGGGAAGCTAAGATTCCCTTTGCCCTTATTTTATGCGATCATGGGCGCGTGGCAGGGAGAACGGGCATGGGGGCTGTGATGGGCTCCAAAAACCTGAAAGCTGTAGCCGTTAAAGGCAGCGGAAGCGTTCCGGTAGTCGACCGTCCAACATTTCGCTCGATGCGATCACGCGCCAACCGCGACCTTTGCCACGACCCGGTCTCCCAGGCTTTGAAAGCGCTGGGCACTGCCAGCGGGGCGGACTATTTTGATTATCTCGGTGAAATGCCGAAACGCTACTTCAAAAGGGCAAAGTTTGATGAGGAATTAAGGATTACGGGCGCGGAAATTTCCGAGACTATTCTGGATGGCGTCAGCACCTGTCATGGTTGCGTAATCGCCTGCGGGCGGGTGGTACGCCTGGGTGATGGTGAGAAGCGCAAAGGAGCAGAATACGAGACGCTGGTAGGCTTCGGGCCGAATTTATGGTTGAACGACCCGGCCTTCGCTACCAGGATGGGAGAGCTCTGCGATCGCTATGGGATGGACTCTATCAGCCTGAGCAATACGCTCGGATTGGCGTTCACCCTGAATGAGCTCGGGATCATTGACCACTCGCATACCGGAGGATTGGATTTAGAGTGGGGGAATTATGAAGTGGTTGAGGAGCTGGTGCACATGACGGCGCGAGGCGAAGGTTTTGGCACGATCATCTCGGAGGGCGCCCGCGCGCTTGGTCGCCGATTCAAATCAGAGGATCAGGCTGTTCAGGTCAACGGCTTGGAAGTGGCCTATCATGATCCCAGAGGTGCATCTGGCATGGGATTAGTATATGCGACGTCTCCGCGGGGCGCCTGCCATAACCAATCGGATTACTTTATGGTGGATATTGGCCAGGTGGAGGATGAATTGGAATTGAAGCTTTTTCATCCCCGGAGTGGCTCAGAAAAAGCGGCGAATGTTGCTCGCCACCAGGACTGGCGCACCGTTTTCAATTCGCTGGTGATGTGTTTTTTCGCCAATACCCCTCCGGCAACACTGGTCGATTTGACGAACGCGGCCTGCGGTTTAGATTTTACGATCGAGGATATTATGAAGTGCGGTGAACGGGGATGGAATTTGAAGCGGATGATCAATCACCGCTTAGGGCAAACCCAGCAGGACGATTGTCTTCCCCAGGCTTTTCTAAACCCTTACCAGGATGCGGAGGAAGTCGGTGGGGATTTTGTTCCGGATTTTGATTCAATGCTGCAAGCGTATTACGCTGCCAGGGGATGGCAACCCGAAACGGGCTATCCTGGCAGTAAGAAATTGAAGGAACTTGGCTTAGATTGGATTGTGCCGAATCAAGGAGATAATAACAATGAAACTTGTGACTGTTCCAGAGATGCAAGCAATTGAGAAAGAGGCAGACAAGAATGGACTGACTTATGCCGATATGATGGAGAATGCCGGTCTGGGACTGGCAAAAGTGGTCAACCAGATTTACGAGGATCTTAAGGAGGAAGGCGCTCTGGGGCTGGTCGGCTCAGGAAACAACGGCGGAGATACCCTGGTGGCCCTGGCTCACCTTGCCAACTGGGGTTGGAAAACCAGCGCCTATCTCGTCAAGGGTCGTCCGGATGACGACGCGCTGATTGCCCGGCTGGCGGATGCCGGCGGCGGCATTTACTCAATCGATGAGGATGCGAAATTTAAGAAACTAAAGGAGCTGGTGGGCGAGCATGCGATCCTATTGGATGGTGTTTTGGGAACCGGGATTCGCCTGCCGCTGCGCGATGAACTGGCCAAAGCCCTGGAGACGGTTCGTGAGCTGATTAGCGAGATGGAAAGTCCCCCGATTGTGGTGGCAGTCGATTGCCCATCAGGAGTGGACAGCGACAGCGGGGAGGCTGCTCCAGAAGCGATCCCGGCTGATCTGACGGTCACAATGGCGGCCGTGAAGACTGGGCTCCTGGAATTGCCGGCATTCAACCTTGTGGGCGATCTGGTGGTCGTGGGAATTGGATTGGATGATGACCCATCCGTTTCTGCCACGTGGCAAGAGATCAAACGACAGGCGGCAGATGAAGAAATGGTAAGGGCTCTTTTGCCCTCCCGCCCGCTGGATGCGCATAAAGGCACCTTCGGAACGGCGCTGGTGGTGGCCGGATCGGTTAATTATACGGGAGCAGCATTAATGGCAGGAAAAGCCGCTTACCGCTGCGGCGCCGGCCTGGTCACCTTAGCGGTTCCCGCGCCGCTGCACGCAGCGCTGGCGGGCCATTTTCCGGAAGCCACATGGCTGCTTTTGCCTCATGAAATCGGTGTGATATCAGAGGCGGCGGTGGAAGTGATCAAGAAGAACCTGGAACGCCCAACAGCCATGTTGATTGGTCCCGGATTTGGTACGGAGGATGTTACCAAGGAGTTTTTGGAACGGTTGATCGGTGATTCCCAGCGCCCGAGACGCCGGGGCATCGGATTTGTGACCGGTGAAATGGAAGAAACAACCCCAGCCGGGAAGAAAACGGCGCTTCCGCCGCTGGTTATTGATGCCGATGGCTTGAAGCTGCTAGCGCGTATCGAGAGTTGGCATGCTTTGATTCCAGCACCAGCAGTTCTTACCCCACATCCGGGCGAAATGGCTGTGCTGACAGAAATCTCGGTGAGCGACATCCAATCCGACCGGCTGGGAACTGCTGAGAAATATGCGCAGGAATGGGGGCACGTGGTAGTCCTGAAAGGGGCTAACACGGTGGTTGCTGCACCCGATGGACGGACGACGGTGATCCCGGTCGCTAACCCGGCGCTGGCGCGGGCAGGCACAGGAGACGTCCTGGCCGGTTTGATCCTCGGGCTGCGTGCTCAGGGGATAGAGGCTTATCCCGCGGCCGTGGCGGGATGCTGGATCCATGCCCAGGCGGGCCTACAGGCCGCAGAGACGCTGGGTTCGACCGCGGCAGTATTGGCCGGCGATGTATTAGATGCGGTCGCCGCCGTGATGAGCGAAGTAAGTGATTAAATGAATAGAGACCGGTCATAGCCGGTCTCTTATTGCGCGATTATTTAATTATCAGGCAGTCCCGCCGATCTCATCCTTTTTCTCTTGAACGGCTTTTTTGCCAGATTGAACGGCTTCCTCTACCTTTTTTCGTCCTTCCTCAATGCGGTGCTTTTGTTCGTCCAGCATCTCCTGGCCGCGTTTTTGAAGCTCCTCTGCGCGTTCCCTGGCTTGCTTGCTGATCTCCTCGGCTCGGGCACGAGCTTCGGCGGTTACTTCCTCGGCTCGAGCACGCACCTCGTCAGCAGTCTCGGCGGCTCGATCCTTCAGCTCGATGCTCTTATCCCGAATAAGCGTGCGCGTCTCTTCGCCGGACTGCGGGGCAGTAAGCAAAGCTACTGCGGCGCCGACCAAAGCGCCGACAACAAAACCGGTGACAAAGACGCCAAATTCACTATCGTTGTTAGCCATGGCTCATTCTCCTTTCGTTCTATAAAATCATTAGAAAATTTATCGTTTGCGGGCAATGTTGATCAGGTTTTTTAAACGACCCAGTCCTGCCAGGTAGGCGCTTAATTCAATTACCGGTTCAACGAGGTGGTCGCTGAGAAAGACCGCAGTTCCGCGCAAAGTGGAGGCCGTTTCATTGGTCGATTCGAGGATGGGTTTGACTTCGTTTTGAAGCAGGTTTATTAGCGTGGCTAGCTGAATGACCAAGATGATCAAAGCCAATCCCACGACCAGAAATTCCAGCGCCATGAAGATAATAAAAATATCGCGAATTTTCTCTGTCGGAGCGGTTGGGCTAGCCAAATAAATTACGGCTAATACGAGAAGAGCCAGCAGGATGATGAAGCCAACGACTAACCCAATAATTGTCAGGCGCTTGCGTGATTGATCTTGTCGACTTATTTCTGCTGATACTGGGGTAGGTTGGGACTGGCCTTGACTTTCGTTTGAGGCAAAATTCCCGTCATCCATAATTATGCGAATTATACCACAATCTATTTTACCTAAATCGGGTATAGAGCTCAAAATCTATTGGATTTTACGTTGAGTGAGGCTAGATCGACTACCTCGCGGTTAATTCCACGCCATTGCCAAAGGGGTCCGACAAGGAGGCGCTCAGAGAAGTTCCAAACTTTTCGATTGTGATTTCGCCACTTGTTTGGCGAATGCGAGAGACTAAGGTTGCCCAGGCTTCGCGGTCAGGAATCTCCAAGGAAAAGGAAATTAGCCCAACGGCATCTTGAGGGGCAGGCGGCGCTCCGCGGCTCGACCAAATATTTGTGCCAACATGGTGGTGATAACCACCGGCTGAGAAGAAGAGCGCGCCCGGGTAGGAACGCTGGGTGACCTCGAGGCCGAGAAGAATGTGGTAGAAATTTTCTGCTTCGGCCAGCTCGGAAACCTGTAAATGGACATGTCCGATATCCGTGCCCGGGTGAATGCCATCCCACGGGACCGAGTCATTATCTACTTCTGCGAGAAGGTCCTGGAGGTCCAAAGGATTGGTGCGCATCTCGATTTGACCATTCTGCCTGGGCCACTCCTCTCTGGGGCGGTCTCGGTACAACTCCAGACCCAGTCCATCCGGATCGGCCAGGTAGAGCGCTTCACTGACTCCATGATCCGAAAAACCCTGAAAGGCCCAATTATGGGCCAGCAATCGTTTAAACACGCGGGCGAGAGCCTGGCGATCAGGAAGCCGTATGGCGACATGAAAGAGACCACAGGTTTGCGGAGGCTTCGGCCGGGCGCCAGGCTTTTCGGTCAACAGGAGGTGGATGGGTTCTTCCCCGGTGGCGGAGAGCAGCAGCGTATCTTGCTCTGGAGTTTGTTGCGATTGGACCGCTTTAAATCCCAGCAATTCGGCATAGAAGGCGCGGGCCCTCTCACGGTCAGATACGCGTAAATGGACAAAACCGACGTGTGTGCCAGAGGGCAAGCTGAAATCAGGCATATCAAATCCCTTTTTTACCAATAAATAGATAACCTGATAAACCTACGGCGAGATTTCGCCTGTCAACCTCGGATACCAGTACCAGAGGATGTCGGCGGCGGGCTTGCCATGCACCGAGGAGGACTTATCCTGAATTTGGGCGGGAGGGTAATAACCTCGCGTGACAAAACCCTTGATCCAATCACGCTCGTTCAGGGCGGTAAGAAGAGCATTGTAAACTCGTTCCTGTTCTTTCAAGTCCAGCGGGCTGGTAGGAATATCGGTGGCTGGCTGAGCCAGTAAATTGAGGTCGAGGCATTGTCCTTCTATCTCGGCCAAAGGATCTGGCAAACAACCGGTAATCCCGCCATCAGCTGAAGGATAGGCTGCCGCAATAACTACCGGTTTAGCCTGGCTTGCCTGAAAAGCTTTTAGACTTTCATCCATGTAGCTGGCGGCGGCCGTAAGCATTTCTGCTTCTGAAGCGTCGGCTTCATCGGATAAGGGCATCGCATTCCACAGCAGATAAATTTGGTCGACGGCATCGAAGAAGGGAGGAGGATTATCAACACCTGCCGGGAGTGGCAATGCCCACATCAAAATCCCCGTGTAATGCGATCTTACTTCCCGGATCAGGTCTCGCCAGCGTACCTCTGCATCTGCGGGAACCCCAGAGGGTTGGCCGGATACAAAAGTCCCGCCTGGAAGCGCGGGAGATATCCAGTCTCCACCGAGGATGAGCGCCTGGGCATTCTGCTGCTGCGCTAAATCGGCGTGATGGAGGACGAAGTCCGTATATCGCTCAAACCAGGTTTGCCACCAGGGAAAATCCAGTGCCGCGGCGGACCACCAATCCGCGGCATCTTGTTCAAAATGGGGGGTCGGATAGAGAGCGACGTTCAAACCAAAAGCGTGGGCGCGCTCGAGAATCTGTTGAAGATCGCTCCAGAGCGGATCGCTTCCAGATGCGATTTCTAAGACCGGAGGATTGGCGCGAGTATATGTCCAGGTGGCGGGCAAGATAAGCCAGTTAGCACCCATGGATTGGACTTGTTTTAGCGCAACAGGCATGCGCGGTATCCAGGAGGGTTTGAAATAATCCTGGAATTCCACACCTGCAATAAACTGTGGATCTCTTATACGGATTTCCGATTCAGTGATGGAAGCTGGAGCCAGGTCCGGATTCAGCCCGGCCCAGCTCTCGACTTCTTCCTTGATGGTTTGGAGTCCTTCCTGTGGCTCAAGGATTCGCCCAAAGCTCTCGTTTCCCACTGTTTCGGCATCGTCGGCGCTGCCACACTGGTCATTACGGCAATAGCGATAGCCAAAACGCTCGAAGATTTCCAGTGGACTGTAAAGGACGTAAGCCCAATGGTGATCGCCGAGAAGCCACATGGGAAGCGGTTCGGTCCAGCCATACGGATTGAACTGAATAGAAACGATATCCGTTGAAGGGGTACTCTCGGGAACGGAAAGATCAAAGAGCACCGGGCCTTTCGAGCTGCTGCCCCAGCTAGTGACGGTGTCTTCAACAATCATGGATTCATCAGGGACGATCAAGCGGCGCAAAAGGAAATCTCCATTGGCGGAATGTTCGGCGTTCCAGAAGCCGTCCCCCAATGTGTATTTATAGCGTACATCGGCGCCAGCCGGCAGAGCGATGGTTATGCTATAGCGCCCATCGGGTAACGGAGAAAGCGTCGGCATTCGGGAAGCCAATGTACTGATTCCCCCAGACAAATCGGCAAAGGTATTGCCCAGCTGGAGGAGATTGCCGGCCATACGAACCGGAACAGCCGGCATAGTATTCTGGGGAAGGATAACCGTAAAGACGATATTGACCATCGAGGCTACTTCCAACTGAAGAGGCGCGGGGGTCGTCGATTGGGCAGCGACTATCGCGCCTTGTTGGAAGGCGCGGTAGGAGCCGTCCAGGGCGTAGGCAACCAGGTTATGCGTGCCAGGCGGCAGACCTTCAATTAAAAAGGAACCATCAGCAGCGGTGAAGGTCTGAACGCCGCCAGCGGCAACCAACAAGTTGGGGATGGGTTCTCCAGTTTTGCTATCGCTTGCCTGGCCTTGGACGCGCCCGGTCGAACCAGTAAACGCCATGTCACTCCAAACACTCACAACGTCATAGAGCACTGCCGGGCCTTCGACCTGCAAGAGCCGGTAGCGTACTGGTCGCTTGGCGGAAGTATGTTCCTGAGCCAGATAGGTGCTCTGCCGGGCATAACGGTATTTGATGATTGAACCAACGGGGAATCGCAGAGTAACTGCATAATTGAGGTCATCCTCTGCCTGCATCTCGTAGCGTTTTGCGTTCAATCCAAGGCCAGTAACCTCATCTAAGACAGTGAGGTAGACTGGTTCTCTGGTCGGGGTATCCGGAGGCAGCTGGACGTGGAACTCAATCGGGGTCTCAGGCAGGGGAACCGCAGGTGCTGGGGTTGGATAGGGCAGTGTTGGGGTCGGTTCCACAAAATTGAGTGACGATAAGCTGCATCCCGATCCTAAAATGAGGAAAATCAGAAGCAGATAAAGCAAATATCCTGGCTTTATGCGGTGCTTTGGGCGGTGTACGAAAATTGAACGGGTTGGTCTAGAACGCTGTGTTTTCATTAATGAGCCCTGGTGGCCGGTTGAAAGTTGAAGGGTTGGCGTTCGATTAATTGAAAAAGAAGATCAAGATTAGGAATCTTAGAAACTGGTATACGAACCGGTTTAAATTGATCCGATTTTACCACCAGAAACCCGCCATCTACCGACAGGTGGGAGATCTGATCCCAGGGAATAATCCTCCTATTCATCTCAAATCCGTTCAAATGGACGACGAGAGCCCCGAAGTAAACGCGTTTTCCAGATTGAAAGTCCTGCCGGATTTGAGGGGCGATACGGGGATAGATATTGGCCTCAATATTTTCTATTATAGAAGAGATTTCTCCCAGTCGGTTGTCCAAGCGGATGGGGTTCCCGAGCGTCGGGTAAATCACAGCCTGGTGAACGGTGCGCAATGGTATCCCCAGAAAACGATCTTGCCTCGCATCTGCTGCAATACCGGTTATTTGCGACCAGCGCAGCTTATGATTTCGAAATGGGGAGAGGTGAATGTGGATGCCATATTTGTGGATGGCAATAAAGCGATGCGAGTGATAGAGACGGTGGAGAGCAAGCCCAAGCAGAACCAGGGAAGAGAAGGATGCCAGTAAGTACCAGGAACGACTCCATGCGACTGCGGCGGAAGGTCCGAAACGCGCATAAGCATAAATTGCCCGATAAAATCCATAGCCTAGAGGCGCAAGGACGCCAAGCGTTCCGGGTAAGAAGACGAGGAAGAGGTCTCGCCACCGGACAGGGCGACCTTGAGATTTCGTGAGGAGCGGGCCGAGTTCGAGGGCAGCCAAGGGATTTTTGTTTGAATCACTCTTTCAGGGGTCGAAAATGGGAGATGTCCAGGATGGAACCCTGGCGTTCAGCGGCGGGCTTGAATACTGCTTCGACTTCCATCCCGATCGATACTTTCTCCAGATCCACTTCGGCAAGTCTGTGAATGAGCCCGCCATCGCCAAATTTGACCAGAACAATTGCCTCTGGGTCCTCCCGGGGAGTGCCGTCATAATTTGTATATAAAAGGGTGAAGGTGTGAATTTCACCGGTTGTCCCCACATCCACCCATTGGTCCAGCTTACTCATGCAACGTTCGCAGAAAATGGCCGCTGGGACATAGGTGCGATCGCATTCTGGGCAATAGGTCCCCATGATGCGCCCCTCGTCTTTAATGCTGCGGAAGAAACGTTCACCGGCCAAGCCAACCGTATATCGGCTGGTAACTGGCAAGCTATCCTGCCAGGCAGTAGGAACATGGGGATATTTGTCAGGTGTTTTCATAATCGCTACTCCTCAATCGGCTTAAAGTAGAGAATATCGGTGATCGCACCCTGCCGTTCTTCAGGCTCTTTCCAGGCCGCTTGAACTCGCATTCCAATATGCACATCCTGGGGATTGACTTCCCCCAATTTGTGCATTATGCCGTGCAAGGGAGAGGCGCCGTCAATTTCGATTACTGCCGGGATTTCAGGTTCCTGGATGCGTTTGACATCCCAGGTGACATAACACAGAGAGAAGGTATTTACCGTGCCGGTATCTTGCAGCGGTACAAATTCGTGCATCGGCCGGAAGCACCACTCGCAGACTGAGCGGGGAGGCACAACGGTTTTCCGGCAGTGGCGGCAATAGGCGCCCAGGATGACACCTTCTCTCAACGCCTGGAGATAACGTCCAATGGCAATCCCGGTATCCCAGGCATACTGGCCGCGCATCTCGTCATGCCGGAAAAGCACGTTGCCTTGTTCAAAGTCTTTTTCACTTAGGGGCGTACCTGGAAAATCTTGATGGTCAGCGGTCATTGTTTTCCTCCTCATCGTCCCATAATCACGACTGTGCCAACTTGCATCAGATCGCCCCAGGCCTGAGCCAGGCCTCTCTTTGGCTGTCCGGGGACCTGTCGTTTTCCAGCCTCGCCGCGCAGCTGCCAGAAAAGTTCAGCAATTTTCATTAATCCGGCAGCGGCAATGGGGTTTCCGACGCCTAATAAACCGCCGGAGGGACAGACGGGCATATCCCCATCGCGATTGGTCACGCCATCCGCAACTAGCTGGGGCGCTTTGCCACGGTCGGCAAGCAGGAGACCTTCGAGGTGATGCAACTCCTTGTAATCGAAGGGGTCGTATGGCTCAACGATGTTAATCTCCTTGCGTGGTTCCCGGATTCCAGCCATATCGTAAGCCATACGAGCAGCATATTCGACATAACGGGGGTAAGCCAGATCGCGGTTGGTCCAGTGGGCGGTATCCAAATTCCACCCGACTCCCTCGATCCAGACCGGCTTATCGGTGATGCGCTTGGCGACATGTTCAGCAGCCAGGATGATGGCCACCGCACCATCCGAGACCGGACTGACGTCAAAGCGGTTGACCGGCCAGGCAAGAACCTCTGAATTGAGCACATCCTCAACCGTGATGTTGGGATCCCCCAAAAGAGCGCTGGGATGATCCGCTGCGTTTCGTTTATTCTTGACGGCCACCCGGGCGATATCTTCCTTGGAAATGCCATAGGTATGCATGTAGCGGTTCATTTCCAGGGCGAAAATCCACAACAAATTGGGCTTGAGCGGCCTTTCTGTGGTGTGATCAAAGATGGTGAGGAAAGCGGCCTGGGCGTGCGGGTAGTAGCTGGACATCTTTTCCTCGGCCACTACCAGGCAAGTGTCAAACAAGCCGGAAGCGATGTGGTACCAGCCCTGGATGGGGACAAAGACACCCGTCCCTCCACCAACGTATGAGCGCATGTACGGCTTACGCCAGGCGCCGGCGCCATCGCTCAAATATTCTCCATTCATATGGACGCCATCGAATGCGTCCGGGGCCGTTCCCAGGCAAACGGTTTCGATATCATCCATGGTCAATTCACTGGAATCCAGGGCCAGGCGAGCCGCCTCCCAGCACAATTCCTTTGCAGTTTCTTGCGCGCGGCGGACAAACTTGGTCATTCCGGCCCCAACAACGGCGACTTTTCTCATTCCCATTTTGCACCTTTCCTGACTAATTGCTCATGACAATGACAGCACCACTGGCGGTGGGGACGCCCCGCCAGGATTGCGCCAATCCGACTTCGAGCCCGTCTAATTGGCGAGAACCGGCCTCGCCGCGTAGCTGCAGGACCACCTCGAGGGCGCGGGCCAATCCGGTGGCGTCCAGCAAATGTCCGATACCCAGGCTGCCACCGGATACGTTAACGGGAATTTCGCCATCTGGCTGCGTTGCGCCTTCTTCCGTGGCTATGCCGGCTTCGCCTGACCGGTAAAAACCCAGTGCCTCCAGGGCCTGGAGCTCTTTATAAGCATAGGTGTCGTCCACTTCGACCAGGTCAACCACCTGTTTAGGGTTGCTGAAGCCGGCTTGCCGATATGCCATGCGGGCAGATTGGCGGGCATAAACGGCTTGAGCCCATTCCCGATTCTCCAGAGCGGGCGAGTCGCTGCACCAGCCCGCTCCCAGGATCCACACCGGTGTGCCCGCGAGCTGCCGGGCAGCGCTTTCAGATGCCAAGACCATGACAATGGCGCCATCGGCGTGATCGGCCGCCTGGCGGCTGCCCAGAGGCCATGACAAGACCGGTCCGGCCAGAATATCGTCAACAGTCAAATCCGCTCCATAAGGGGCAGAAGGATTGGTCAGCGCATTGCGCCGGTTCTTGACGACCACAGCAGCGCATTGATCCTGGGTGGCGCCTGTTTCGTAGAGATACCGGTTCATCTCTAATCCGGCGATAAAATGGCTGTTGAAACGTAATGGGCGGTTAATCACTGGGTCCTGGGCATACGCAGTGATTTCCGGCAGGGTCAAAATATTGGAGGCTTTGCTGTGACCTTCGACGGCGACAACATTAAACTGACCCGTGCGAATAAGCATGTAGGCCGTGGCCAGGCCATGCAGACCATCGCCGGTGATCGTATGCATCGGTTTGAGCACGGCCCCGAGCTGGTCGGGCGTATATTCATCAAAAATGCTGGTGCCCTCATTAAAATCTTCGGCGACGGTGACGAAGCTCTCGATGTCCCGCCGCGGATCAACACCGGCATCTGCATAGGCTCGGACGGCCGCCGCATAGGTTAATTCCTTGTAGGAAAGCTCCGGCGTCACGGGCCGAAAGCCGGACCATCCCACGCCGACAATTGCAACGCGCTCATTCATCAATCGTCTCCTTATGAGTGGCTAAAAATCGGACCATCTTGTCTCCTCCGCGCTTTGACTGTGCAATGAATTGACCGGCGAATCAATAGCTTGTGCCACCAAAGATTCCTAATCTCCGGGCTGCGCCTCCAATCTCCCGCGTTGAGCTAAGAAAGCCAGCGCAATACTCAAGAAGTAGAGCACGATCATGGGTCCCATGACGAGGGCCATATTAACCGGATCCACGGTGGGGGTAATGGCGGCTGCGGCGATCGCGATAATAACGATAGCCAGCCGCCACTGTTGAGCCAACATCTGCCCGCGAACTAAACCGATACGGGCCAAGACATAAATAACCAGGGGAAATTGAAAGGAAACTCCGATCCAGAACATCACTCCGGTAACAAATCGAATATAGGATGATGGGCGGACCTGGGTTGTCAAGCCCATGAAATTGAGCAGAAATGGCAGAGCAGTGGGCATCATCACAAAAAATGCAAAGGCCATGCCACCCAGAAAAAACAGGGTAGCGATCGGTATGGCTGCGAGGGCGAAAAGCCGGGAGCCGCGACCCAGCCCAGGGGCGGCAAACAACCAAATTTCCAGGGCTAGGTAGGGAAAAGCCAGAGCGAAACCAGAGAGAAGCGCCACGCGCATAAAGGTACTGATGGGCTCCGTTGGATCGATGGCAATCAACTTCTCGATGCCGCCGATGGGCCTTGCCAGAAAATCAATAATTTGGGAGGTGAAAGCAAATGAAATAACTGTCGTCAGGAAAAGGAAACCGAGGGCGCGGAAAACATGCTTTCGAAGGGCGTTCAGGTGATATAGGAGATCCTGCGGTTGCTCAATCGCCTTTTGAAAAGAATCCGCGAGGGGAGTATCTTCCGGTTCTTCGGTTAGAAACAGGCGCAGTTCGTGGAAGGACCGCCCGAACCAGCGAAAGGGGGCGGTGAGGAGGCGCCCAAAGGCGCGCAGCAATTTGCGCATAATCAGCCTTGCTCAATATCTTCGGAATTCTCGGGAGAAGGCTCTTCAGCAGACTCCTTGTGATTGGAGTCCAGGGATTTTTCTGGAGTACCAATCGTTGGTGGAGGCGTGGTCCAGGAGGAGATCTCCTGCTGCCAGTTTTTAAAATCGGAACCTAAGTTAGAGACCGATGCCTGCCTGGTTTTCTTTTCGATTTCATCCAGGTCACGCTCCAATTCATCCAGGCCAGCTTCGCGCATCAGCTTGTTGGGCAAATAGCGCATTTCTCGGGAAGCCTGTTGAAAAGTACGCCATCCAGGTGAGATCACAATGCGGCGCATAAATCGCCCAATCGTTCGCCCGGCTTTCACCATATCGGTGGGTCCGAGGACGATCAGGGCGATCAACAAGATGAAGATTAATTCTAAAGGTCCGATACCTAAGATTTCCATACTGTCACGTTATGTTCCTTTGGACAAGTCTTTCAAAGCCTGGCGGATCTCGTTCTCTCTGGCAGCCAGGCTTCCCAGGACACCGTTGACAAACCTGGGAGTGCTATCCGAGCCGTATACCTTGGCCATCTCCACCGCTTCGTTAATGGCGACCTTAATGGGTGTGTTGCCACTCACGGCAAACTCCCACAAGGCAATCCGGATAATATTCCGATCGATCGTAGCAACCTGATCTAAAGGCCACTCCGGGGCTTGCTCAGCGATGAATTCATCGAGCTCCTGCCTTAAGGGCCAAACACCGAAGACGATTCTGTGCGCAAATTGGGCCATGTTCTCGCCCAGGGATTCGTCTTCGATGCGCTGCTTAAGCACATCACCCGGTCTGTGGCCGGTCAGGTCAAGTTCGTAAAGTGCCTGCAAGGCAACGCAACGTGCCTTGGTGCGTGATTTCATACAGGATTAAGCTTCAATCTCCGCCCGGTAATCAATATCCTCGATATGGATGTTTATCCGTCCAACGCGCATGCCAACCATATCTGATATCGCTCTGGCGACGTCGCTCTGAATCTTACGGCTTACATCCCTGATGTTAACATCATTTTGTAAGATCACATATAAATCCGCATATACGGTGTCATCTTGAACCTCAATGCAAACGCCCTCGCAAGTTTGTCCACGTCTAAAGATGCCTTTTACGCCGGTTTGTTTTGCATCGCTTAATCGGCTGACCCCCGGTATGCTAAGTGTGGTAAGCCGGGCGATGGTCAGCAAGACGTCCATTGCGATGGTGGTTTTTCCGCCTGGATAAGCAGGTTCAGTCATCCGATCTCCACTGATTCACATCATCGCCATGCCGCCATCCACGCCGAGTACTTGACCGGTAATGTAGGCGGCCTGATCTGATGCCAGAAAAGCTACGGCATATGCAATCTCTTCAGGCAGTCCTTTCCGACCGAGAGGGATTAGAGACAGGGCTGTCTGGCGGGCTTCCTCAGGAACAGTGGACCAAATGTCGGTTTCGATGTAACCGGCGGCAACGGCGTTAACGGTTATGTTCCTGGAAGCTACTTCCCGGGCGAGCGCTTTTGTAAAACCTATCTGCCCAGCTTTCGACGCGGAATAATTCGTTTGACCCGGGTTTCCCATTTGACCGGCGACCGAGGTAATATTGATGATGCGCCCGTAGCGTTTACGCATCATATGGCGAATCGCTGCTTTTGAGCAATTAAAGGTGCTCTTCAAATTGATGTTCTGAACGTCATCCCAGTCTTGCTCGGACATCATCATAATCAGCTTGTCACGGGTAATGCCGGCATTGTTGACGAGGATATCAAGGCCGCCCAGGCTCTCAATCGTTGTCTTCACCAGGTCTTGAGCCTGCTGAAATTCAGAAACGTCAGATTGTATGGCGATTGCCTTTCCGTTATGGGATGCGATTTGATCGACGACCTGCTCCGCAGCCTGAGCAGATTTGATGTAATTCACAGCGATGGCCGCTCCGCGTTGGGCAAGCTCCATCGCGATGGCTTTGCCGATGCCGCGGGATGCACCGCTAACCAGCACGACGCGCCCATCCAGCGCCAGGCCGGAATCTTGGGACATGGAGCCACTCCTTGAACAGAAAAGTTGCGGTTATTATACCGTATTCAGTTGGTTGATAGTTTATGGAAGTCGGCTGGGGCGCCCAAGGGAAATCCGGATAACTGCCGGTCTATGCGCCGGAGCAAACCGGTCAGCACCGAACCCGATCCCATTTCGAAGAAGGTCGAGACTCCCTGGGAGTGCATGTACTGGATTGATTCGGTCCAACGGACCCGAGAGGTGAGCTGGGCCTGGAGGTCGCTGCGGATTTCGGCTGCGCTGCGCATTGGTGCGGCAGTAACATTTGCGATAATGGGCGTTTGCGGTTCAGCAAGCGGCGCCAATTCGACGGCGCGGTTAAAATCGGCCTGCGCATGGCCCATCAAGGTCGAATGAGCGGCGATGCTGACTGCAAGCGGCACTGCTCGCCGCGCTCCGGACTGATTCGCCAATTCTAGTGCGCGCTGAAGAGCACCACTGGATCCAGAAATGACCACCTGCCCCGGGCAGTTGTCGTTGGCTACCTGGACACTGTCCACGCCCTGGCATGCTGCTGAGCAAATCTCCTCAAGGGTCGGAATATCTAAACCTAAAATCGCAGCCATGCCGCCTGGCAAATTATCTCCAGCAGCTTTCATTAATTCCCCGCGCCGGCGGACCAAGCGCAGGGCAGCATCGAATGGCAAAGCCTTTGCAGCAACCAGAGCGCTGAGTTCCCCCATGGAGTGACCGGCAACAAATGCAGGCTTAAAGTCGGGAAAGATCCGTTGGAAGACGCGCAACGCAGCTACAGAATGAACCATTAATGCCGGCTGGGTATTGGCTGTATCGTTGAGCGCTTCCTCGGGGCCGTGCCAGGCCAGGTCGGATATTGAGAAACCGAGAAGATCATCGGCTTCCCGAAATGTTTCTCGAGCGACAGGGAAGGTTTCGGCGAGTTCGACGCCCATACCGACAGCCTGAGAACCCTGGCCAGGAAATAGAAATGCCGTTTGATTGTTGAGGAACATCATCACTGCTGGCTTTAAATAGCCTCGGGCCGTGATGTTCACGGCCCGGAGAACTAACTCTCTTCGACCTCAACAATTTCCCGGCCTTGATAATGACCGCAGTTTGGACAAACCCGATGAGGCAGGCGCATCTCACCGCAATTTGGGCATTGGACGAGATTGCGCCGTTTTAAAGCGTGGTGTGCCCGACGGCGATCGCGACGGCCCGGGGAAATTTTTCTTTTGGGAAGGGGTCCCATGATCTTACTCTCCTATCGCCTGGTTATTGCATAACAATACCTGCCACGGGAGGGCAGGCAAAAGGATTATACGTTTTCCTTGAGGGACTGTCAAGGCCTGTTACGCAGCTTTCTTCTCACCTACTCTGGAGCGCAAATATGCTTCGATAAAGGCGTCGATCTCTCCGTCTAAGACTGCCTGCGTGTTGCCGATCTCATAATCTGTGCGGTGATCCTTGACCATCTGGTACGGATGCAGGACGTACGAACGGATCTGGCTGCCCCACTCTGCCTTCTGGTACTCGCCGCGCAGTTCAGCCATCTTTTCGTCTTGTTCCTGCTGCTTGATTTCTAACAGGCGAGCTCTTAAAACGCGCATGGCGTTTTCCCGATTCTGAGCCTGTGAGCGTTCGTTTTGGCAGGTAACAACGATGCCGCTCGGCATGTGGGTGATGCGCACAGCCGTATCGTTTTTCTGAACGTTCTGACCGCCAGCGCCAGCGGAACGGTAGGTGTCGATGCGCAGGTCATTGGGGTTAATCTCTACGGTGGTCTCATCTTCAACCTGAGGCAAGACCTCGACCAGCGCAAATGAGGTGTGCCGGCGATGAGAAGAGTCAAAAGGCGATAGGCGGACGAGGCGGTGGACGCCCTTTTCCGGGCGTAAGTAGCCATAGGCATGGCGACCGTCTACGGCAATGGTAACGCTCTTTATGCCAGCTTCTTCGCCTTCGCTGCGGTCGAGTATTTCGGTCTTGTAATTGTTCCTTTCTGCCCAGCGCAGGTACATACGCTCGAGCATCTGGGCCCAATCCTGAGAGTCGGTGCCACCGGCTCCAGCATGGATGGCCAGGAGAGCATCGCCCTGGTCATATGGACCCGCGAGCATGGCGTCAAACTCTTTACGCTCCAGTTCAGCTTCGATCTCGCCGACTTCTTTCTCAAGTTCTGATCGCAGGCTTTCGTCTTCGATCTCAGCCAGTTCTATGGCATCCTGGGTTCTTCTCTTCAGATTGCGCCACGCCTCCACTTCCTCCCTGAGCGCAGCCATTTTTTTCATTAGCAGCTGGGCAGATTCGGGCTCATCCCATAAATCGGGCTGCTGAGATTTGTTCTCCAGTTCCGCTAATTTCGATTCTTTAGCAGGTAAGTCAAAGACGCACCTGTAAGTTTTGAATTTTGTTTTCGCTTTCGCGTAAGCGCTCGATGATATCTTGCATAAGCTTCACACTCCGGTAGAAAATTTTTAATGGTTTACCATGTATATTGTACTATGATCGCTTTATCTTATTGGCTCCGCTGAAAACAACTCTTTATTGGCCAGGAATTAGTCGCCGAGAATGCCATTTATGAAGGCATCCGGGTCGAAAGGCTGAAGATCGTCCAGGCCTTCACCAAGACCGGCATACAGGATCGGCAGTTTGAGATAATCCCGAATGGCAAATGCCATGCCGCCCCGAGCCGACGAGTCTAATTTGGCCAGGATTACGCCGGTAACGTTGACGGCATCTTTGAAGGCGCGGGCTTGTTGAAGGGCATTCTGACCGGTAGTCGCATCCATTACCAGCCAGACATGGTGAGGCGCGCCAGGCATGGCCCTGCCAATCACGCGGTAAATTTTTTTCAGCTCGTCCATCAGGTTGAAGCGAGTGTGCAGGCGCCCGGCCGTGTCGATGATGGCGATATCCGCACGGCGGGCAAGCGCTGAATTGACGGTATCATAAGCGACCGCGCCGGGATCGCCGCCCGGTTGACCCGCGATAACTGGCAGATAAACTCGTTCCGCCCAAATCTGCAATTGGTCGATGGCGGCAGCCCGGTAGGTATCCGCTGCGCCCAGGATGACTTTTTTGCCTTCATCGCTGAAGCGTTTGCCTAATTTGGCGATACTGGTGGTCTTTCCAGAACCGTTTACGCCAACTATCAGGATCACAGTGGGGTTGGCGAGGAAATTTACCGGCGGTGGGGAAGGAAGGCGCTTACGAAGCTCTTCTTTAAGGGCCGATTTCAATTGTTCTGTGCGGGTGAAGCCCTCCGTGCGTTCGCGCTCCCACAAAGCTTCCAGGATCGATTCGCTCGTTTCAATGCCCAAATCTGCCTGGATCAGCAGGGCTTCCAGGTCTTCAAAGGTTTCATCGGTTATTTGAGTGGCCCCCAGGAGGCTGGCAATCTGACCAAACCTGGCTTTGCTGGTCTTGGCCAGACCTTCTGTCCACTTGCTAAAGATACTGGTCATGGTCCGTAATTATATCATCGGGATATTTGTCATTTGCATTATCGATGCTATAATTTTTACATTATGAGCGCAGAATTATCCCATTTAGACGGGGCTGGCAGGGCTCGAATGGTGGATGTGGGCCACAAGCCGGATACAGAGCGGGTTGCAATTGCAAAAGGTGCAATTGCGATGGAGATTGAAACCCTGGAATTGATTCGAGCTGGAAACCTCAAGAAGGGGGATGTATTCGGCGCGGCGCAACTGGCAGGTGTGATGGCCGCGAAGAAAACGGCTGAATTAATCCCGTTATGCCATCCGCTGCCGCTTACCCATATCAATTTGGAGCTTGAACCGGACGAAGAGCTGCCTGGTATCCAAATAACCGCAACGGTACGAACGATCGGGAAGACCGGAGTCGAAATGGAGGCGCTGACTGCTGTTTCGGTTGCTGCCCTGACGATTTATGATATGGCAAAAGCAGTCGAGAAAACGATGCGGATTGTGAACATTCGCCTGGTAGAAAAGCATGGGGGGATGAGTGGGGATGTTGTGAATGAGGAGTGAGGTGTGAAACGGGTAAGGGTTTTGTTTTTTGCGACGTTGAAGGATAGAGCAGGGACTAAGGAGACCAGCGTCGAATTGCCAGATGCAGGAAGTGTTCTGGATTTAAAGATGGAATTGAGGGAACGATTCCCGGATCTGGAAAGGTCTTTGGAATCGGTGCTGGTTTCCGTTAACCGAGAGTATGCGTTTGATGAGGACATCATTGCGGATGGAGCTGAGGTGGCGTTGTTTCCACCGGTGAGCGGGGGTTCCGGAGAGAGCCTGCCAACAATTTTTGCCATTACCGAAAATGAGCTGGACCTAAACGAGCTTTTGGAGAAAATTACCCAGGCGAGCACAGGCGCGGCATGTATTTTCACTGGGATCGTGCGGGGAATCACCCGACGAGGCGACGCGCACGAGACGGATTATTTGGAATATGAAGCTTATGGACCCATGGCGGAAGCAAAAATGCGACAGGTTGCCGAGGAAATTCGCCAAAAATGGCCTGCTGTGGAAGGGATTGCAATTGTACAGCGGATCGGACACCTTGAACCGGGAACACCGACGGTGCTGATCGCGTGCACTGCGGCCCACAGGGATACGGGTGTTTTTGAGGCTGCTCGTTATGGCATTGACCGCCTGAAACAGATTGTCCCGATCTGGAAGAAAGAGATTGGACCGGATGGAGAAGTCTGGGTTGAAGGCGCGTATATGCCTGACCTGGACGATTAGCATGGCATGGAAGACCTGATCTGCACGAACTGCCATCGTCCTTTTCCGGAAAGCGGTGTTCCATATCGCTGCCCGGCTTGCGGCGGAATATTTGACTTCACCTCACTGCCGCCTTTTAATCCGGCCAGGCTAGAAGCGGATTTGCCGGGGATATGGCGCTACAGGCATACTTTCGGGCTTCCGGAGAATTCTCCCGTAGTTTCATTGGGCGAGGGGAATACTCCTCTGGTCTGGGATGAGATGAGCGGCCAGGATGTTGCATTCAAGTTAGAATACTTAAACCCGACAGGATCGTTTAAAGATCGCGGTTCAGCGGTCCTTGTGAGTTTTTTAAAGTCACGAGGAGTAGAGTCGGCGGTTGAGGATTCTTCGGGAAATGCCGGTGCTTCGTTCGCGGCTTACGCCGCCCGGAGCGGGCTCCAGGCACGGGTTTTTGTTCCGGATTACGCATCGGGACCGAAGCGCGACCAGATAAAAGCATATGGCGCTGAACTTACCCGCATCTTGGGACCGCGCTCAAATGCGGCAGAAGCGGTGCGCCGGGCAGCGGAAAAGGGGGCCGTTTATGCGAGTCACGCTTATCTGCCGCACGGTTTGCTCGGATATGCTACCGTCGCTTTCGAGTTGGCTCAGCAAATTGGGCGGGATATCAGTATGGTGATTGTCCCCGTGGGACAGGGCAGCCTGTTGCTTGGTATGGCGAGAGGGTTTGCCTCTCTAAAGCAAACCGGAGTGATATCAAAGGTCCCAAGATTGGTGGGAGTTCAGGCCAGAGCGTGCGCACCGCTGTGGGCGCTGTTCGCGTACGGACCGGCTGGCCTGGGTTGGGTAGCGGAGGGCGAGACGGCTGCAGAAGGCATACGGATTCGGTATCCCATACATGGAGATGCCGTATTCAAGATCGTTGAGGAGAGCGAAGGCCTGTTCATTGCGGTGGACGAATACGAAATCATAACCGGACAACAGTCCCTGGCCCGACGAGGTTTTTACGTCGAACCAACTTCGGCGGTGGTTTTGCCCGCGCTGAATAAGGTCCTTGGGAAAGTTCCTGGGCCAATCGTGGTGGTACTGACCGGGTCTGGGTATAAGAGTATTCAATGAATGCAGGAATAAGATCATTCAGAGTTGAGGTGAAGAATGACAGGTAGGGTCGTCGTAACTGGGATGGGAACGGTAAGTCCGCTGGGTCTCAACGTTAAGGAGACCTGGGATTGCGTGATAAAAGGCGTCTCGGGAGTTGCCCCGATCACGCTTTTCGATCCGAGCGAATTCCTGGTTAAGATCGCTTGCGAGGTAAAGAACTTCAATCCACAGGATTTCATGGACTTTAGGGAAGCCAGGCGTCGTGATCGTTTTGAGCAATTTGCGACTGCGGCGGCGAACGAGGCACTGGAACAGGCGGGGCTGGAAGTCGACGAGGAAGAGGCGGGCCGAGTGGGCGTAATCGTCTCCTCGGCAATCGGCGGTGTCAGAGCACTACAGGATAGTGTGATCGCGCTGGTCCAAGATGGTCCGCGCCGGCTCAGCCCATTTGTGATACCCATGATCATGTCGAACGGAGCAAGCGGGTTGATTGCAATTGATCATGGCTTTACCGGTCCCTGCTTTTCGGTAGCGTCTGCGTGCGCTTCGGGCGCGGATGGCATTGGTACGGCCTGGCATTTGATCCGTTCTGGAGCTATTGATGTTGCCATCACAGGTGCAAGCGATGCCACGATCACCGCTCTTGGGATAGCGGCTTTTGATCGGCTGGGAGCCATGTCGCGACGTAATGAAGATTATCTTATGACCCCCCAGCCTTTCGATCTGAATCGGGATGGCCTGGTGATGGGCGAAGGTGCCGCGATAATGGTGCTCGAGAGTGAAAGTCACGCGAAGAAGCGCGGCGCGGAAATATTTGCGGAGCTGGCTGGATATGCGTCCACATCAGATGCCTACCATATCACGGCACCTTCCGATGACGGGGCCGGCGGCGCTCAGGCAATGAGGTTAGCAATGCATGCAGCTGGCGTAAATAAGGATGAAGTGGACTATATTAATGCGCACGGCACTGCGACCGATTTGAATGATGTTTCGGAGACCCGGGCGATAAAGGCTACATTTGGCGATCTGGCTTACAAGATTCCGGTGTCGTCAACAAAATCCATGACCGGGCACATGATGGGAACCACTGGCGCATTAGAAGCAATCTTCTGCGTTCTGGCAATCCGATCCCATATCATTCCCCCCACCATCCATTACGAGACCCCTGATCCGGATTGTAACCTGGACTATGTGCCCAATGAGGCTCGCGAAACGTGGGTGGACGTCGCTTTGAGTAATGCCTTTGGCTTTGGCGGGCACAACGCTGTATTGGCGATTAAATCCTACATCTAATTCAAGTTCTGTGGTTTCAAATTCCAAGATCAAAATTGGCAGAATTGCATTATCTAAGATAAAATGAAGTAAAGTTGTTGGACAACATTCAAGACATGCTTTATTCTACTGTTTGGAACTGGTGGACCGCAAGCTACTCGACCCCTGGTGGGTGGCTGGCGTTCCCTGAGTTCCAGGGAGAATTGATTAATGAGAGCTTCAACCGACCAACTGGGAGTCGAAGATCCCAGAGAATTTGCAGAACGGGT
>DATCIL010000386.1:0-1544 GCA_036507795.1 Anaerolineales bacterium
CTTCACGTCTCCATCCGGAGTCACGAGATCGGTGTAATATAAGGGGGTGACCATGCCCGTCTTAACCATCTGCGGTTCCACCTGCGTACGATAGCCGGGCACTGTCTCATCGTGGTACTGAACTTCGTTGCGCTGTACCGCTAGCCTGGCAGTGGAACTACTGCTGTAACCGGTGACATAGTCGTACTGAAGCCCCAGAAGATCAAATGAAAGCTGAAAACGCACGTCTTTGGAGCTCCCGGAGCTCAAACCTCCTGCCTTAAAACGGTGCGCTTTGATCAAATCCTCAGGCCGTTTGATGCCGGGAGGCACGTCCGATCGGATGTACGAAATCGAGACGCTCTCAACGCCAGCAATAAACGGATATTTCGACGCCTCCACGCGCGTTCCTTCTTTTAACTGGAAGCGAAAGAGAGCGCCGGTGAAGTACCCAAGGGTCAGGCCATCGGGCTTGGAAACCTCGCCGAGATAATTCGTCCCGGTGACCCCGCCACCACCGCCCATATTCTGCACCACCAGAGCGGGGCGCCCGGATATATGCTTTGCCAGATGTTTCGCAAAGATTCGTCCCTCCACATCCGTGGGTCCTCCCGCGGCATAGTTGATTAGAACGGTTACCGTCTTGCCCTCGTAAAATGCCTTCTCGGCGGCAACGACCGTTGATACGAGGCTGAGCATCAGAAAGCTGACAGCCAGCGTGCATTTCATCCATCGACCTGTGTTCATTGAACTTCTCCTTGTCGAGTTAGGAAGTCCGAAAAAGAGCCGCTATTTGGCAAGCCCCAGGTGTGTGCTGTTTTCTGATGAGTTTTTTTGACTTCTCCTTTCGCCCCATAGCATTACGCGCAACGTTCTGTCAACAGCCCTCAATTCCTGCCCTTAATTCCTGGTGTGGTAGATCAGAAAGCCAGGTACGTTCCTCTTCACCCAGGTCTTGGCGATGCGAATAAACACGGCACTCCCTCAAGTCCTCCGGATCGAACCGGCTCATGATCACCTGGGTGGCGCCTGATCCCAAAAAAGGCCGCGCTGTATTCGATGCTGTTCTGCCCCATGAGGGCGACACGCTGGCCGGGTTGGATGCCCGATGCCACCAGTCGTAATGCAATCGCGTTGCAGCGGACATTTAGCTCTCCGAACGTTACCGTTTGGGAACCGTGAACGGCGGCGATCTTGTCCGGGAAACGGCCGGTGCTCTGAGCGAGGACATCAGGTAGTGAAACTTCCGGATACGGTTTCAAGGAATGCCGAAGAATCTGGTTCATGAAAGCCCGTAATTCATCTTCAGAGCTTGTTCCGCCCTCTCACCCAATCCTTGAGCGGCTAGAGGATTGTCTCTTCGGATGTACGTCAACGCAACGCAATTAGAGCAACTCCCGGAACTGCTCAATCGTGAGGCCGGCATCACGGATGATACCGCCCATGGTGAAGGCATTGACAGGGTTGTGACGGGGAATGGTGAGAATACGTTGCCCATTGGTCATTACGACGTGCTTGCCCTGGCGCGCGATCCTGAAACCGGCCTTTTCGAACGCGCGCACTGC
>DATCIL010000387.1:0-1298 GCA_036507795.1 Anaerolineales bacterium
AGGGCTGAAACGCCGGAGCTGATGTGCACGACCGTGCCGCCGGCGAAGTCCAACGCCCCCATTTCTCTCATCCATCCCTTGACCCCCCATACCCAATGGGCAAGCGGGTCGTAAATAAAAGTGGCCCACAACAGGATGAAAATTATAAAGGTGCTGAATTTTGCCCGTTCGGCAAACGCGCCGGTGATAAGCGCGGGGGTGATAATCGCGAACATGGCCTGGTAGATCATAAAGGTCTGGTGCGGGATGGTCGCGGCGTAGTCTGGGTTAGGATCCAGTCCAACCCCGTTCAATCCAAGCCAGGCCAGACTGCCGACGATTCCCCCTTTGTCGGGTCCAAAGGCGAGGCTGTAGCCCCAAAGCACCCACTGTATGCTGATAAGCGCAACGATAATAAAACTATGCATGATGGTGCCCAGAGCATTTTTGCCCCGCACCAGGCCGCCGTAGAAGAGGAACAGGCCGGGGATGGTCATCATCAGGACCAAGGCAGATGAGGTAAGCATCCAGGCATTGTCGCCCTTATCGATCTTAGGCGCGGCGGCTGGAGCAGGAGCCTGCGGCGCGGGAGCAGCCATAGCTCCGGGCGCCGGTACCGCCGCGGGAGGCTGCGGAGCCTCTTCGGCAATAGCCGGGACCGTGCTCACTAAAGCGACAACAACGTAGAGGAGAAAAAAAAGGGCCTGGACTTTTCTATATGTTGCCACGTTAAATCCTCCCTTCCACGAAACCTAATAGATAGAGCCGGAGAAACGACATGAAGAACCGAATCCACAATTGAGCAACCGCTGTGCCAATTGAACGGCAATAATTTCTGCTGAAAAAACGAGATGTTCAAAATATTTCTCTGTTATCCCTTAAATAAGTATTGCCTATCTATTGGGCAACTGCTGAGAATTTGGGCAAAGCCTAACGGGAACAGGCCAGTTTTCTCACTTCTTCGCCATCGACCTTGATCCCCAGGCCGGGTCCCTCCGGCACAATCGCCCTGCCCCTCTGAACTTCGATAGGAGCAAAGAGATGCTGCGCGCCGAGGCGCAAGAAGCCGGTCATCTCGCCGCCGGGCTGGCCATTTCTTATGGCCGCCCAGAAATGCATCTCGGCGGCGGAGAGTATCGTCGTGCAGGCGCTCCCCTGGCCGACCACGACAGGAAGCCCTCTGGCTCCAACCACCGCCGCTACCTGGAGTCCTCTTTGGAAACCTCCGATATGCGTGAGCTTGATTTTCAACAGATCCGCCCCATTCTCCTCGAGCAGCGACAGCGCCTCCTCGGGCGAGCTGACGCTTTCCTGGGCGG
>DATCIL010000388.1:0-2076 GCA_036507795.1 Anaerolineales bacterium
AGAGGTTGCCCGAGCGAATGGCGCCTACATCATGACGGGAATGATTGAAAAGACCGATGGCGACCGGCTTTTCAATGCGGCGGTCCTGATCTCACCGCAAGGTGAAGTCATCGGTCATTACCGCAAGTGCCATTTGTTCTCCGCCGAGAAGGAGTTCTTCGCCACGGGCGATCAAGCGGAGGTCATTGACACCGAGTTCGGCCGGGTTGCCCTTACGGTCTGTTATGACCTGGTGTTCCCGGAGTACATTCGCAGCCTGGTATTAAAGGGCGCGCGCCTGATCCTGAACAGCACAGACTGGATCACCAACCCGTGGCAGACCAGCAAGGGTTGGGGCGGAGAGGTGGTCAGCCACCTGGCGGCTACCCGTGCCCTGGAGAACACGATCCACGTGGCCATGGCCGACCGGGCGGGTGTTGAAGAGGGCTGGAAGAGCCTGGGGCACTCGTGCGTCTGCGCCCCATCCGGCGGCTTCCTGGCCCGCATCGAAGAGGGAGAAGGCATGGCGGTCGCTGAGGTGAACCTGGATGATCCCGAGTGGGATACCTGGCGAACGATTGCTACGTATCTGCCCGATCGCCGCATGGATCTTTATGAAAAAATTGAACAGGAGGCTCTAGAAGCTGCTTCTTGATACAGATCCAAAATCAAAGAAATAGCGAGATGCACCGGGACCTGGTAAATTACCAGGTCCCTGGCTTTTGGCGCGACTTTCGCGGTATTCTCCCGTATACAGGTCTAGATACGTTGAATACCTATAAGGAGACCGGGTATGTTTCCAAAACCGATTCTATTGGCACTGGTCATGCTTGTCCTGGCAGGTGTGGCCTGCAGCATTACAGCCAACCTTCCGGCCGGCGATGTGAAGACCGAGCCTGCAGAAGGGGCAGAGAATACATCCGCAGCACAGGCCGGCGAGGAGCTGTTCAGGCAACTGGAGTGCCAGGGCTGCCACGTGGCGGCCGCCGGGCAGGTCGCGCCATCCCTTGACGGCGTGTTCGGCGAGAGCGTGCCGCTGGAAAATGGGGAGACGGTGATCGCCGACGAAGACTATATCCGTGAATCCATTCTTTCACCACAGGAGAAGATCGTGGCCGGTTACGAGCCGATCATGCCCGGCTACGAGGGGAGGTTAAGTGAGGAAGAGTTGGAGGCACTGGTGGAGTACGTCAAGTCGCTGGGGAATCCCCCCTAGCCCCCCTTGATAAGGGGGGAAGAAGAGGGGCATCCTGCTCTTGTCGATCATGAGCAGCATACGGTGAGGGTTATGTTGCTTCCCGTGATAAGAATCAAAGGACCTTCTGAAACGACCTTCCCGGTTGCGGCGACGGCTGCATAAGGGCTGTTTGGAAGCAGCTCAGCAGCTTAGAACATCGCTCAGAGCAACCGGGAAGCCAGGGAAAAAGTGTATAATGGCAGCTCTCTTCTGGTGACCGAAATGAGCTCTCAAAATATCTTGGATTTGAAAGGGAAGCAGTTGACGGCTCTGCCCGAGGGGGTGATTGAGCGCAGCGCGCTCGAAGAGCTGGATCTGGATCAGAACCAGCTGGCTTCTCTCCCGGAAATCATGGGCCGGCTCACAAACTTAAAGAGGGTAAGCGTATATAGCAACCAGCTGACTGCGGTCCCCGAGTCGCTCTGGCAACTGACCAGGCTAGAAAGATTAAATCTGGCGGACAACCAGATTTCATCTCTTTCGGAGGCGATCGGGAATCTGAAAAACCTGCAGATGCTGGATTTAGGCCACAATGAGTTGGCGGTTTTGCCCGAGTCAATTGGAAAACTGAGCAACCTGGAGTTTCTGTATCTAAGCAACAACCGTTTGGCGTCTCTGCCCAGGTCATTCGAGAATCTGAGTAACCTGGTCTATCTAAATATAACGGACAACCTACTGGCTGATCTTCCGGAGAGCATTGGCAGCCTGGCGCGCCTGATAGAACTTCGGCTTTACAACAATTACTTCACGTCTCTCCCCAAAGCGCTGGGCCGTCTCGAAAATCTGAAGGAGCTGCATCTGATGAACAACCGGTTGGCGTCACTTCCGGCGTCGATCGGAAATCTCACCAATCTAAAAAA
>DATCIL010000389.1:0-1651 GCA_036507795.1 Anaerolineales bacterium
CAACGCACGTTTGCGTGATCGCCACGCTATCTTCGAGATCGGCGAGGTGTTCTTCCCAACAGAAGAGGTCAGGCTGCCCCGGGAGCTGCTTAAACTGGGGATCGTGCTCACCGGGCCCAGAAGCCTCCCAGGCTGGCAAGAGGCGGACACAGCGCCCATGGACTTTTATGATCTGAAGGGCGTGGTGACCACGCTCTTGGAAGGTCTTCAAATCCATAACTTCTATTACAAAGCCGGCGAGCATCCCAGTTTTCACCCAGGTAAATGCGCCCGCGTAATCGTTGATGGCCAATCCATCGGGGTGATCGGTGAAATTCATCCTCAGGTACAGGAACAATATGAACTGCCAGAAACGCCGGTATTAGCGGCTGAATTTGACCTGGATGCCATTTTGCCGTATATTCCAGAGCGTTATGACATCACGCCGGTGCCCGCCTATCCTCCCATCCTCGAAGATCTGGCAGTAATTGTCGATGAAGATCTTCCGGCTGCCAGAGTGGCCCAGGTCATACAGGCAGCCGGTGGCGATACGGTCGCCGCGATTAAGCTGTTCGATGTCTATCAGGGGACACAAATTGGTCCGGGAAAAAAGAGTTTAGCTTACAGCCTCACCTACCAGGCACCCGACCGGACCTTAACCGACGAGGAGGTAAGCCGGATTCGACGGCGCATCATTGAGAGATTAGAAAGCGAAATGGGCGCGAAGGTTCGCAGTGAGTGAACAAAAATAAGGAGAATGACTATGGACAAACGAAGTACCGGAATAATTGCAACAGTGGCGACCGTGCTTTTATGTGGACTTCCAGGTCTGCTCAGCCTCTGTATTGGCCTTGTGACGGCAGGCGTCGGCTTCATACCCGGCGCTGAAATCGATATGTTTGGCAGCAACGAGCCGCGGTCTGCTTTATTTACCGGATTGGGTTTACTCTGCCTGGGCGTGATCGGCGTCGCAATACCGGTTGCTGTGGGCATCGTTACCCTGCGCAAGCGGTCGGTACCGGAGCCCGAACCACTTTCCGACGAACCGATTCCACCCCCAATCTAATCCTAATACAGCAATGTTCAACCCGCTTTATGATCTTTAAATAATTATTGCCGTAACCGTAGGGGCGGGTCTGTGCAGGCACATAACCTTCGAAAGTAGCCACCATGCCTGGCTCCGAACCATTGACAACCAGGGCGAAGACCCGCCCTTTCCCGCCCGTTGAGGGATTAATTATTCAATTTTCATTCAGCGGGTTTTGAGTACTAGCCATCGGTTTACATTTGGGCCATATGACACTATCTCCAACCGATGGCGACGGGCTGGCTGACGACTGCCCATGCGGGTTCGGCACAACCTTGCCCCTTTTTGATTACAACTCCTCTGGCAGATTGTTCAGTACCTCTTCGATGCGCTCTAAGACGGCGTTGCTTAGCTTGTCGATGGCGTCTCCCGCGGCGATATTCTCGAGCAATTGCTGGCGCCGGGTGGCGCCGGTGATCACGCTGCTCACCTCTTTACGGCGCAGCAACCAGGCTATTGCCAGTTGCGCGGTCGTCACGCCCAGATCAAGGGCAATCTCGCCAATGCGGCGGACTGCCTCAATCCTTTCTCCAGTCAAGTAATCACGAATCCATGCCATCTCGTCCAGGGCGGCTCTGCTTCCGG
>DATCIL010000390.1:0-4724 GCA_036507795.1 Anaerolineales bacterium
ACAAGACGGTATTTGTCCAAATTATAGTTCAGAGGCACGAAAAAACCCCAGGACGTTTGTCACGCCCTGGGGATGACGTCTTTCCGACTCGCCGGCGTAAAGGGTTAAATCTTGGCCGAAACGCGGCTGCGCATGGCCGCCTCGGGCAGCGCGCCAACCCACCGGTCTACGATTTGCCCATTCTTAACAATCATCATAGTTGGGATGCTGCGAACATCAAATCTTTGCGCCGAATAGGGATTCTCATCCACGTTCACCTTGGCAACCTTCAGGCGGCCCAACATCTCCTGGGCGAGTTTTTCGATGATGGGTTCGGTCATCCGGCAGGGACCGCACCAGGGCGCCCAAAAATCAACGAGGACTGGCTCAGAGGCATTCATCACCTCCTGATCAAAGTTGGCGTCGCTAACGATGAGCGGGCGACCCTCGGAAGGGGCGGCGGATTGGGTTTGGTAGGAAGGCCCCGGTTGTTGAGAAACAGAGGAGGGTTTTGGACCACCGCCCAACAGGTAGGCAATGTGCTGTTCCAGGTCCCCGCCAGAGATGGACTCAGCTTTTGACTGCACCTGGTTGTCGCGAACTGTCACGACCGCCGGCGTGCGGCTGATGTTATAACGACCGGCAGCCGTGGGATTATCTTTCCGGTCGATTTTGGCAACCAGTAAATCGCCGGCGTTCTGGCGAGCTGCCCGGTTCATCATCCCTTTCAGATCTTCGCTGGGTTCGCCATCGAGGAAGACCAGGACAACGGGCAGACCGGCAGCCAGGACCCGCTCGAAGCTCTGGTCGTTCGTATTTATTGGGGAATCGAAAACAGCCATAAGGCATATCCTCTGCTCGAAACAATTGTTACTTGAGTTTTGTCGACGAAATCTACGTAACAAATTATAGCGTATCTTTCACGGCAGCTGCGCCATCGGCAATATCCTGGCGCTGGACATTGGCGAAGTGAGGGTGGATGTTTGCTCCGTGGCGAATAATTTGGCGGCGCTGATTTTGAATATTTTAAGAAAAGGGTATTGACAAAGGCAAGAAAAATCTATATAGTAGTAAGTAAGTCCAATGAACTTACAAACTCGTTTCCTTTCTTATGCAAAAAGCAACCAGGCAACAAATCAAAGAACATAACAAGCTATTGGTCTTGCAAACGGCTTACAGCCAGAGCAATATTAGCCGCGCCGATATCGCCCGGACTACTCGTCTGACCAGAACTACTGTCTCTGATATCGTCGGTGAATTGATGGACGAAGGCCTGCTCGAAGAGGTCGGGATCGGTTCGTCGATCGGCGGAAAACCACCCATCCTATTGAGCGTCGTAGACGATGCTCGCCAGCTGATCTGCCTGGATTTGAGCGACGATTTCCTGCAGGGGGCACTGGTGAACCTGCGGGGGAAAATCGCCAGGCGGGTGAATATGCCCGCCAGTTGTCAGGAAGAACAGGCCACCCTGAATTGCATCTTCCAATTAATCGATGAATTGATTGCGGCAGCCGCCGCGCCGCTGGTCGGAATCGGAATCGGCTCTCCGGGCTTGATCGACAGTCAAAACGGCATCGTTCGGGAAGCTGTCAATCTGGGCTGGAAGCATGTGCCTCTCAAGCAGTTGCTGAGCGAACGCTATGGAATGCCCATCTATGTTTCCAATGACAGCCATGTTGCGGCGCTGGCAGAATTCACTTTTGGCGCACTGCGAGGCACTCCAAACCTGGTAGTCATTAAAGTGGGTCGGGGGATCGGCTCCGGAATTGTCATCAATGGTCAAATATTTTATGGCGACGGATTTAGCGCAGGTGAGATCGGGCACCTGACGGTGGTCGAGGACGGTGAGCGGTGCCGTTGTGGGAAATATGGCTGCCTGGAGACGGTCTCAAGTACCCGAGCGATCCTTGAGCGTGTCCAAAAGGAGAATGGCCCGGGGATTGCATCATTGGATGCCCTATCGCGATCGTTTGAACTTGGGAATAAAAGAGTTGCGGCTGCCGTGGGTGCGGCTGGTCATTACCTCGGATCCGTGATAGCCGAGCTCATCACCATCCTAAACGTCAACAACATCATCCTGTCTGGATATTTTACGAGTTTTGGAGATCCCTTTCTCGAACTGGTTCATGCTGAAGTCAATAACCGGGTTTTATCTAAGATGGTAGATGAGACTCGCCTTTCTTACTCAACCTTAGGTACGGACAGCGTAATCTTGGGAGCCTCGGCGCTCGTGCTGTCCAAGGAATTTGGGCTGACTTAGCCGCCGCAAAAGGATGACTGCCTTGCCTGACGCGAACCTCCTATCAAACCGCTCATATTTCCTAGGCGTGGATGTTGGCGGGACAAATATCCGGGCTTTGCTTGTGGACCAGGATCTAAACTCCTGCGGATGGGTGAGCGGCATGACGGATGTGACCAGCACTGACCGTACCGTGGACAGCATCGCCAGGGCGATTGATCAAGTTTTAGAGTCGGCCGATGTCCCAGCCGACCGGGTCCGGGCGGTGGGACTGGGGGTGCCCGGCCAGGTCCAAGCTGGGGTCGTGAAGATGGCGGTCAACTTGAACCTGGAGTCTTACCCTCTCGCTTCCGAACTTTCGGAGCGATTTGGCCTGCCATTCGAGTTGGAGAATGATGGCCGGACGGCGGCTATGGGCGCCTATCGTCTTATCAGCCAGCGGAAGAAAATCAATCATTTGGCGTATCTCAGCATTGGCACGGGAATTTCCGCTGGATTGATCTTGAACGGCCTACTTTATCGTGGATCGAACGGCATGGCGGGTGAAATCGGGCACATGGTGGTCGAACCCCAAGGTCCCCTCTGCTCGTGCGGGGCATGGGGATGCCTCGAAGCCCTTGCAGCCGGACCGGCAATTGCCAGAGAAGCCCAAAATGCCGTTGAACGGGGGGAATTAACCATGCTCGGTAATTACGATCCGATAACACCTCAGGTCGTTTTCAAGGCAGCGCAACTTGATGACCCGGTTGCCGTAAATGTCATCCAGCGATCCAGTTACTATCTTAGCCGGGCCATTCAATGGCTGGTCATGACCTACGATGTCGAAATGGTCGTTTTGGGAGGCGGCGTTTCCCACGCTGGCGACGCCTTCTTACTGCCTGTTTTGAACGAAATTGAAAAAATTCGCTCGCAATCTGATTTAGCGGCCAACATGCTTTCAAGGGACAAAGTCATTTTGCTGCCGAGCGATTATGACGCAGGGGTATGGGGAGCGATCGTTCTCGCCCAAAAAATAGCCCAAAAATCATACCCTGCGGCACGCGTTCCTCTGAAGGAGGTGCAGTGAGGCAAAAGAAACAGATCTGTATGAAACCAACTTGATTTTCGGTCCCAGTAATTTCAGAGATTTCACCCAGTGAGGAGAAACACAATGAAGAAAAAAGTTCTACTATCCTTTAGTCTGTTGATGATCGCCAGCATCATTCTGGCCGCCTGCGCAACGGCGACTCCAGTTGTCCAGGAACCGCAGGTTATCAGAGAGACCCAGGTTGTCGTAGAGACCCAGGTTGTCGTAGAAACCCAGGTCGTCGAGAGAGAGGTATTGGTCACACCCACTGCCGGTCCCAACCCGGAGGCGGTGATCGAGGGCGTTGAACCGAATGCCGAGCTCACGCTGTGGACTTTCTGGCTCTCACCGACCTTCGACGACTACATTGCGAGTACGATTGCACGCTTCGAAGAGACGTACCCTGGCGTCAAAGTAAATTGGGAGGATCACCAGGCCACCTTCCTGGATGATTACCGCAATGCCTTTGCCGCGGGCAATGCGCCCGATGTTGCCAACCTGTCCGATACAGAGGGATGGGTGCGGGAATTCGCCCAGAAGGGATTGCTGCTCAACCTGAGCGATAACCTGCCCCAGGAGGTGATTGACCAGTACTACCCCGGTTTGTTCAACCTGCAGCTGGTCGATGGCAAGAGCTACCAGGTGCCCTGGTATCAGGCCATAGCCGTCGAGCTCATCAACAAGCAGATCTACGTTGAACAGGCGGGTTTGGCGGTCGAGGATTTCCCAAAGACCTTCGATGAAATCCCCGCGCTTTGCCAGACCATCAAGGACGCTACCGGCACCCTGTGTGATCTGCGCATTGCCTACACGGACATTCTTAGAGATATGGCCTACCAGGGTGGCGTCGACGTGTTTGATCCGGATACACAACAATTCACCTTTGACTCCCCGGAGGGAGTCGCCTGGCTGCAGATGTACGTGGACATGGTCCAGGCCGGGACCCTCGATCGCTCGGCCCTCCTGGCCGAGGATCGCGTCGGGCTTGAGCTCTTCACCTCCGGCCAGGCAGCCTTCTACCAGACCGGACCTCAGCTGATCCGCGTGGTGCGCGAGAATAATCCTGGGCTGTACGGTTATCTGGCTGCCGTGCCTGTGCCCGTGGGCAAATCTGGCGCCTTAAACCCAACTTCTATGGCCATGTCGGTGAAAGCGGACACTCCTTACCCTAAAGCCGCTATGGCGCTGGCTACTTTCTTCACCAATCCGCGCAGCCAGCTGGAGTTCGCCAAGATCGTGGGCATCTATCCTGCTACACCGGCTTCTTATGAGGACCCGTTCTTCACAGAGCAGCCGGTCGCTATTGAAGAAGAGGTTCGCCCAATCGCCCAGGAGATCATCTCCAAGCAGGCTGACATCGTCCCCGAGTATCCTCAACCTGCGGACGTCAACGAGATCGTCAGGCTGGCTGTTGAGTCGGCACTTTACAATAATGTTCCA
>DATCIL010000391.1:0-3106 GCA_036507795.1 Anaerolineales bacterium
AGAACCGCCTGCTAAAGGCATCAAACGGATTGAGGACCAGCAAGTCACAATAAGCAGAAAGCGCCTTGGCCAGGTGGTAGGCGGTCTTTTTCATGCCCTCATCCAGGGGTTGGCGGGTGTCACCGATGAGGCAGAGCCTCATGAGCGACCCTCCGATAAACTTCCAGCATGGACTCTCCTAATTTTTCCCAGCTGTAGTTCTCCTCAACGACGCGGCGCCCGTTTTTGGAGAGTTTTTCCCGCAGGCGCTGATCCTCGACCAGCGTGGTGATTGTCTGCGGGAAGACTTTCATGTCACCCACCAAAATGTCTTCGCCCGGCCTCAGGTTAAGGCCGCGGATCCCTACCGGGGTGGACACGGTGGGAAGTCCGCAGGCCAGGTACTCGACGACTTTCAAGCTCGTGCCGCTGCCCTGCGATACCGGATTAAGGGCGATATCGGCAGCCAATAAATAATCAGAGATGTCCGGGACGAAGCCGGCAACGCGCATGTTGGGCGTGCTTTGCAACCCCAGCCCGGCCGTCCCAACAATGAGAAACAAAGGATGCCGTTCATTTGCCGGTTGAGCCTGCCACTTCTGAATGTGCTTGAGGGCCTCCTTATTGGGGTAGTGATCGCTGCCGATGAAGAGCAAAACCGCCCGTCCACCCAGCTTCAAGCGCTCCCTGGCAGCGTTTTTTTCGACAGAGGTTGGCGGCCTGCGAAGATTGGTATCGACACCGTTGGGTATGACGGAGATCTTTTCGCAAGCGGCGCCATAACGGTCTACCAGCGCGCCGGCATCGCACGTGGACATGGCTACAACTTCATCCGCCCTCCCTACGGCTCTGTTTTCCATTTCGCGCAGTTTGTTGCTTAACTGCTGGAATGAGGAAAGCTTGCCTATCGCTTGTTTTTCCCAGAGATCGGCTTCCACATTATGGGCAATGTAAATGAGAGGCTTTTCCCTGGACAACTTCTCAGCGAGGTCAAAAAGCCAGGGGTGTTCCACCTGGACGATGGAGGCTTTTGAAATCATTCGCTTCAGGCCGGCACCAGGCAGAAACTTGAGGAACGACGAGAGGCAGAGATCGGAAGGAAGACCTGCCTTATAGAGAAGATAACAGGCGCCTAAAATCGCCGGGTGGAAGTATTGGCGCTCGCAGTAGGAATCGGAATGACGAACGTGGCGTGAACCGATCCAGTTTGACAGACCAGTTTTTTGATGGCCGAAGGTTGGGCGCGCGGAAAACTGCAGCACATTAACCTCGCGGGATACCTCCATGTTCAGGTTATAGACCCGCGCGGGCCCACCGGCGCCCGGCGGCCAGCTCCAATACGGACATAGGTTTGCGATGGTCAGCACGGAGAGCGATCCATATGTCCCTATCGCCAAGCGGCGCTCTCCGCCGCCATCCGCTTCCATCGTCGCGGAAGGGTAAGAGCGATGGACAGTAATACCGCGGCAGATTGACCAACCAGCCAACCCATGACAGCTCCTTTCAAACCCCCGGTTTGAATCCCGCCTGCGGCGCCGCAAAGGCTGAACAACGACCAGGTCAAAGATATTGACAGCAGAAACTTGATATTTTTCTGAATCCGAAAGGCTGTGACACACCAAACATTTAGCACCATATAAGGCAAAGTTGATAAAAGCAGCCAGGGGAGAAGGAGGACTCCCTCTCGAGCATATTGTTGGCCAAATAGATGAAGCAACCAGGGAGCGAAAACACCTGTTAGCGCTCCTAAGATCAAGACGGTAGGCAAACTCAACCAGAAACTGTTCCTGAGATGCCGGTAGAGATCCTCCGGATTTGCAGCTCCTTCCGCAAAGGTAGATTGCGAAATGGATGCACTTGCAGTTCGCAGGAGGCCGGCGATCATCAGTGCCGGATAGAAGTGCGCGGCTGCCTGAGGACCAAGCCTGTTGAGGATGAGGACGGGCATTAGCAGGTAAGGAAAAATAATAAAGGCATCGGCCAATTGGTTTGAAACCGCGTAGTTGAAAAAATCGCGGTGCTGTCGAAATCCAAAACAGGGCGCTGGTATATATCGCGATCCTGACCTGGATCGAAATATGGAGCCCGATACCAGGATTGAGAAAACAATCGGAATGAGGAAAGCGTTCATCAGGCTCAGCAAACCCAGGGATAGGGCGCTGAAAAGCGCCAGCAACACCTTCATTACGTTGTAGGTTACGCTCATTACGAGAACGTAGAGCGATTTTCTTATTGCAATAAACAAGGATGCCAATAAAGTGAAGAAGCCGTTGGAGACCACCAGGAGGATGAACACCGCGCCCAAGACGGGCTGCGCCTGCAAGACCATCAATCCTGGCGCACAAAAATGGAGGCCTAGAAGAAAAAGGGTTGCCAAAAGCAGCGCGGTTGCTAAACGGACTGTGATAGATACGTTTATGGTTTGTTTTCTTTCAGCCTCTTCCCTGGCGCCCGGCAGGAAGCGAATGAGAGCAGTGCCGAGACCTAAATTGGTGAGCAGCTCGATCAGAGCCATAGAAGATACGACTGCAGAACCGACGCCGACCAGCTCTTCATCAAACCGGCGCGCGGCAATAATCCAGAACAAGTAACCGCTGAATGCGGTCAGCAGGTTGCTGCTGACCAAGGCAAAAGCGTTCGAGAATAGCGAGTGGCTACTCCGGCTTTTGATCCAGGAACCAAAATCGATTCTGTTCGAAAGGTTTTGAAGGAGCATTCTGCTGATTTGCTGACCTTATGCCCTGCAGAGCAAGGGAGAAGAATTGTCTCCAGGCATAGTTTAAGGAGAGCTGCCTTAATACCTGCCAATCTGAACGCTTCCTTAATATGCGCACCAATTTTCTTCGCTCAATAATGTGCTTGAATTGTTGGAGAACACCAGTATAGGAACAGAATTTCGCTTGCAGGAACAAGTTTCCTTTTAAGAGACAATAGCCCCAAACCAGGATCTCGGTCAGCAATAACATGGGGGCTAACAGCAGGAAGGTAAACGGTTCCAGATTCGAAAACATCATCACCAGGCGATTTCGTTCTAATAGAAACAATTTCCATGGATTCATACTAAGAAAGTAATGGTGCCGAACGACAGAAGCGGGCACACAATAAAGCTCATAGCCCATCAGCTGCA
>DATCIL010000392.1:0-1809 GCA_036507795.1 Anaerolineales bacterium
AAAGAAGATTTATTCCCTGGCCGACGCTTACCAACAGTCCGATCTGGTCACTTACCCTTCCACAATCGAGGGCTTTGGGAATGCCTTCCTGGAAACGCTCTACTACAAAAAACCGATCGTGATGAGCTCCTATGAGATCTACAACATTGACATCGAGCCGAAGGGCTTTAAGGTGGTCACCTTTGGCGACTTCATCGACTCGGAAACGGTCCAGAGATCCCGCGAGCTCCTGCTCAATCCGGGCATTGTGAAGGAGATTTGTGAATTCAACTTCCAGCTCGGCCGGAAATATTATTCTTATACCGTCCTGGAAAGGAAGCTCCAGGCATTACTGGACGAAGCGCTGGGATTTGACGTATGAGGCCATTTCAAACCGATCGCTGACAGCGCCGTGGCTGATAGGCTTGGGGCGCAGGCCGTAAGAAGCCGCCGCCGAGGACGGCGGCGGGAGCGGGGTGGTCGGGATGGCGGCGGCAGCATGGCGGTCGGGACGGCAGCGAGAGCATAGTTAATCTGCAAAGGGAGACCATGAAACATGAAGATTTAGGAAGCGATGGTAAAGCATGAAGAACCATGAACCTGGTTTAGATCCAAAGTTTGCGACCGATCAATAGGGCGGAACCGTCTATGCTGTCCGAAGGCCACGCTCCCAAAAATTTTAAGGACATCCTGTCCAACCTTTACACTCTGGTCGACAGGCTGACTTTCGGAAACCTGAGCATCTTTCGGTTTGCCGTGCGAAGGTTCATAGAAGAACGTGGCGCCGAGGCGGCTGCGAGCGTTGCCTTTTTTACGATATTTTCTTTTTTTCCATTGCTGCTCGTCCTGATTGGAATCGGCAGCCTGATCCTCAGAAGCCAGCAGATCCAAAACCAGATTATCCAACTTGTGCGTTTAACCTTCCCAAATCCGGAACTGGTGGTCAACAACCTGCAGGCAGTGCTGGAAGAACGCCAGGCTATTGGGGTGCTGGGCGTAATCGGGCTGGCCTGGTCGGCGACCGGCGCGCTCACCATTCTTTCGAGGACGATCAACCGGGCATGGCCGGCCTCGAAGCAGCGCAATTTTATTGAAAGCAGAGTGATCGCCTTAATCATGATCGCAGCATTAATGGGTTTGCTTACACTCTCCGCGATAACCACTACCGTTCTAAGAGTCTTATCTCAATTTAGCGAACCGCTGTTTGGAACCGATATCTTTAGCGCCGTACCGCTTTTCAACTTCCTCACCAACCTGATCCCATTTATCATCGGGTTGCTCATCTTTCTGGGTTTGTATCGCTGGGTTCCGAACACGGATGTGCCCTGGAAAGCGGCCTTCCGGGCAGCATTTTTCGCTGCTCTGGTCTGGACGATATTTACAAACTTGTTCTCCTACTACTTAAGCTTCGGTTTAGAACAATACCAGCTGATCTACGGCGGGCTCGGCGCGACCGTCGCATTCATGCTCTGGATTTATCTGAACTACCTGATTGTTATTTTTGGGGCGCACCTGGCAGCCGCCATCGCACACTACGGCAGGATTAAACAATGATCAATACCGGCATCCTGCATTTTGCTGGACCTCCCGTTGTTGGTGGCGTCGAGAGCACGATATACCACCATGCTCGCCTGCTCGCAGAAGCGGGCCACCGCGTGACGGTGGTCGCGGGCCGCGGTGAGGAGTTTCAGCCCGAGGTCGCCTTCCACCATATCCCGGAGATCAGCTCCCGGCATCCTGATGTGCTGTCCGCGGGCAACTGCCTGGCACGCGGGGAGGTCACCGAACAATTTGAGCAGCTACGCGACCAGCTGGCCCAGAAGCTGAAAC
>DATCIL010000393.1:0-2043 GCA_036507795.1 Anaerolineales bacterium
GGGCGTTTCCGGTAGATGCATCGCGAGCAGATCCGGTTAAAGAGATCCGCAGGCTCACGAATGGCAGAGGCGTAGATGTCGCCCTGGAGTTGATCGGGCTGCGGCTGACAATGGAGCAGGCTTTCAAGGCGCTGGCGGTGATGGGCCGGTTGGCGATTGCCGGGATTGGCGATGAGAAGATGGAAATATCCCCTTACGCCGATTTGATCAACCGCGAGGCCGAGATCATCGGGGTATCGGACCACCTGGCGCGAGAACTGGAGCAGCTGACCGGGTGGGCCCGCGCCGGGAGATTGGACCTATCCGGAGTAGTTACGGAGAGGGTGCCGCTGGAGGCGGAGGCGGTGAATGGAGCGCTGGACCGGTTAGAAGAGTTTGGGGAGGACCTGAGGGTGGTGATTGAGGTGTGAAGCGTGAAACGTGATGCGTAATTCGTAATGCGTAATGGATTGAACCTGGAGGCCCACATACAGGTGAATCGCCTCAATTTTGCGATGATCGTGGCGCGGGAAGAGAGCCGGTTGGCGATGAGGCGGGTCAGCCATGGCGGTTATAATTTAATAAAATAACAGGTTTTAATGAGCAGGGAGTGAAAATCAGCATTTTTCAGGAGGCGAGGATGCGCGGGAAATGGGTCCATTCGATTTGGGAGGCCGAAGGGGAAGAGGGCGAGGGAGGCGCGAGGTGGTGGTTGTGGATGCTGGTGCTTCTGCCATTGGAGGTTTTGCTGATCCGCTGGTTCATACAAAGGCAAAGGGTGCAGAACAGAAGGGCTGCTCGACCCCACCAGGAGCGAAGGGGTGAATCGAGAGGGAGGGTGCAGACCCCGATAGCGTTAGCGCCAGAACCACGGCTCGAGCATGAAGAAGCTGCAGCATTACGCCAGGAGGTCAAAGAAGATGACTTTCGGAAGATCGAGGGGATTGGCCCGAAGGTAAACCAGCTGCTTCATGATTCCGGGATTCGCACTTACGAGCAGCTGGCATCGCAGAGTGAAGGGCAGCTGCGAGCTATCCTGCGAGAAGCAAACCTCGCAATGATAAACCCAGGCGCCTGGCCCCACCAGGCAAAATTGGCAGCGAAAGGTAAAAAGCAGGGTCAGTAAGCGTTAAGGAGCGATTAAGATATGCCAGGTGGGGTGGAAATCAGTACTAATGGACTATTCGTTCTCCGTAACATTCAAGCAGGGTCTTCGTCATTCAGGGTGTAAGCATGGCGCGGTAAGGGCTGGGGTAAGGCTGAAATTTGACGCAACGGCGCAAAGAACCGTCAGACGCAAAATAATCCAGACTCGCCCTCCCAATCTGCTGAGGTCATGCAAAAAATCTGAAATATGGAATGGAGGACGACTGATGAAGACTCATGCTAAATTTTCCCTGATCCTGATCCTAATTCTGGCGTTGGTGGCCGCTGGAACGGTCGCCGCGCAGGACGCAATCCCGGCAGATGGCCCTGGACCTTGCGCACAGGGGACGGTATCGGGAACGGTGATAGCGGTTGAACCGGGTGCGGAAGAGGGGACCTGGGTCGTTACCGTTCAACAAGAGACACAAGAATTGTGCACGGTGACAATAAACGGCGACGAGGACGGTCACCCGGTAGCCACCCTGCTGGGAAAGTTCTTCAGCACCGTCAGCACTGAGGACCTGGAGGAGGCGCTGGCTACGGTAAATGTTTGCGTCCAGCTGGACGATTCCGCAGATCCCCCGATATGGAAGATCGTTGAATGCGGAGAAGGGGTGGAACCCAATGCCAGGTTTATCGGGGTGAATGAAGACGGTTCTATCTCCTTGATGCTCGAAGGCCAAACCGAGCCGATCAGCATTCTCGTGGATGAGGAGACCGCCGGCCAGATGGAAGACGCCCTCAAAGCCCTGATGGTGAACTGGGATGTTGAGGTTGACGGGAGCTTGCAGAGCGCCACCGAGGAGATCGAGGCCCTGCATGACAGCGGCATGGGCTTTGGCGTAATCGTAAAATTGTACGCCATGGCCCAGGCGTCTCAAGAAGACTGTGATCCTGAAGGCGATGGGGACGGCGAGC
>DATCIL010000394.1:0-2308 GCA_036507795.1 Anaerolineales bacterium
GCGTTATTGCCGGGAGGGGAGCTATGCACCGGATCGCCAGGACCGCCAGGCGCTGGCGCCGCCGGTGTTTGGCGCCAGCCCGGCGGACCGTCTGGCGCGTGCCCGCCATATCTGGCGTACCGAAGGGAGCCGCGTCCTGCTTCACCGCATCTGGCGCTACGTCCAATGGCGCCTCTCCCGGCCCTAGTCCTGCCGTTCCGTTTTCCTGACTTACATGGTTACTACTCAGGTCATTTTTATGGTACGCGGATAAACGCGGAAAAACGCGGATGTTTTTCTGTTTAGTAGGAGCGGTTCTAAGACCGGCCTTAGATACCTCGTCATGGTTTTGCTTGCGAGGCGCGATTGCTCATCTTCAAATCCTTCCGCGGCCCTCCGCGCTGGTCCGCGTCCAATTCAGAGACGGGCTGACCAGTAACCTTGCATGAAGGTTTTACACGTCACCCAGGGCTACTCCCCGGCCATCGGCGGCACGGAATGGATGATTCAGCGCCTCTCCGAGGAGCTGGTCGCCCAGTTTGGCGACCAGGTCACCGTTTTTACCACCAATTGCTACAGCGGTGAAGCTTTCTTTACGCCGCGCTTGCCCCGGCTCCCGCTTGGCTCGGAGGAGATAAATGGCGTCAGGGTCCGGCGTTTTCCCGTTCGCAGCCGGGTGAGCCAGATTTTCCGCATTCTGCAGACCATCCCTTACACGTTCCGGCTGCCCGGAAACCAGTATTTGCGCGCCCTGGCCAGCGGCCCGGTTGTCCCTGGGCTTGTCGCAGCCATCCGCGAACATGATGCCGATGTTATTGCAGCGTCATCTTTTCCGCTGCTGCACATGTTCGCTGCCCTGCGCGCCGCCCAGGAGACGGACCGCCCTTGCATCCTGATCGGAGGCCTGCATCCTCAAGATCAATGGGGTTTTGAAAGGCCGATGATCTATCAGGCGATCCAGCAGGCTGCGCGCTATGTTGCCTATACCGAGTTTGAGGCGCGCTATGTTATTGAGAGGGGCGCGCTGCCCGAAAGGGTGGCTACGATTGGCGTTGGCGTTGACCCGCGGCCTTTTGAAAACCTGTCAACCTGCGAGGCAAAAAAGCGCCTGGGAATGGATCCGGATAAGCCGGTGATCGGCTTTATCGGCCAGATCGGGGGCGCCAAAGGCGTCGATACCGTGGTGCGGGCCATGCCGTATGTATGGGAGAATTTTCCCGAAGCGCAGTTGTTTATCGCCGGTGCCCGGACTTTGTTTGCGGATTATTTGGAAGGCTTGATCAAGCGGCTCCCGCCAGAAGACCGTGCAAAAATCGTCTTGCGCTATAACTTCTCCCATGACGAAAAGCCCTGGCTGTTTGCTGCCACGGACGTTTTTGCCTATCCTTCCGGTTATGAGTCATTTGGAATCGCATTTTTGGAGGCCTGGTCCTGCCAAAAGCCGGTAATTGGTTGTCAGCGGGGCGCAGTCCCGTGGGTGGTAGATGCCGGGCGAGATGGTTTGTTGGTCGAGTTTCAAAACGATAAATCTTTGGCCGAAGCAATCATTCTTTTACTCGCAAATCATCAATGGTCAAGTGCTCTCGGTAGGGCTGGATATGAAAAAGTAAAATCTGGTTACACTTGGTCCAAGATTTCCAGGCGTTTTCGCGATCAATACCTGATTGCTCTTAAAGAGAGAAAGCTGGACGAGCGTTTTGAAAATGTGTATCAGTGATGAAATTGTTTTGCCAACTTATGAAAATCTTTGAAGAGTAAGGAATTACACTGATTTCAATGGTCCGCAGCGTATTGACAAAATTTCAGCCATATTCGGCCTCGAGATATCTGAAAGCCATTCCCAAATTGCTTAGCCAGCTCAATTACATCGGAAAGGGCTGGGCCCTGCAGGCAATCAATGCATTGCAAAGGAAGCCTCCAATTCCTCCTCCGAATCTGAGATTTCTGGTCGCAGGCACCGACGATATCGGCTGGTTCATAAGATCAGGTCAATTAGCGGCTCAAAGCATGCAAGACTTGCTCGATCATCACAGTGTAAAAATTGAGCGTTTTGACGCCATGGGAAACCCTCGCCAGGACATTTACTTATTTAGGAAGGCTGCCATAGCTTGATTTGATAACCTTAGTACTCTAGATCTATTGACCTATGCTGGCGCGGGTCTTACGATTCTGTCAACACAATCATCGAACTTTTGATGTATCATAAGGGCAGAAAATTGAACAAAGCGCAGAAACGGCAAACTTATCGAAAGGTAAGGACGCAAAGTTACGGGTCTAACCGGTTTCAACCGTATGATCGCCGAACTGCCTAGGCTTGATTGAATTTGAT
>DATCIL010000395.1:0-3457 GCA_036507795.1 Anaerolineales bacterium
ATGCGCGCCGGCTGGGCGGGCAGTCCCGACACCTTGAACCCGGGGACGGCGGTGTTATCGGAAGCCTACACGCTTTTCGAACTGGTATACGACTCCATGTTCCAGCTCAACCTGGACGGCACCTATTCGCCGGAGTTGGCAGAGAGCTTCGAGGTCTCGGACGATGGCGGCGTCTGGACCTTTACGATCCGGGACGGCGTGACATTCCACGATGGCGAGCCGCTGACTGCCAGCGATGTCGCCTTCTCGTACAATTTTTATGCCGCCCATGAAGACTTCCCGTTCCTTCCCGTTTACACCGGGTTCTTTGAGAGCGTGGAGGCCACCGACGACCGCACCCTGGTAATCACGTTAACCGAACCAATCCCAAATATGGAGAGCCAGCTGATCTTTCTCTACGTAATCCCCGAGCATATTTGGGGAGATCTGGAAGGCGAGGCGGCAGCCGAGTTCGAAAACCTCGAGATGATCGGCAGCGGCCCCTTCAAGATGGTTGAATACCGGCAAAATGAATTCGTCCACGTGGCGGCCGTGAAAGATCATTATCTTTATCCTCCCAAGATTGATGAAGTCGTCTTTCAGACCTTCGACAACCCGGATGCCCTGGTGCAGGCCTTGCGCACCGGGCAGGTGGATATGATCACCGAGATGCCCAATACGGCCGTGCCCGGCCTGCGCAATGAGGCCAACATCGAGTTGGTTACCGGTGCGCCCTTCGCTCCGGAGGTGGCGGATATCATCTTGAACCTGGCGACCGAAGAAGTCTGCCCGCCAGAGGACGGGGTATGTTCCGGCCATCCTGCGCTGCGCGACCACAATGTTCGCCTGGCGCTGGCGCACGCCACGGATAAACAGAAAATTATCGATGTTGTTCTGCTAGGCCTCGGCACTCCCGGCTTAACCTTGATCCCTGATGGCCTGGGAATCTGGTACAACAATACTATCGAAGATTATGCCTTTGATCCTGACCTGGCAAACCAGATCCTGGACGATGCTGGATACGTGGACGCCGATGGCGACGGCATCCGGGACATGCCGGATGGGAGCGATTCGCTGACCTTCCGGCTGAACTGGCCGAGCGATAGTACCGAATACCCGCGCGAGGCCGAGCTCCTCAGCGAAATGTGGTCGCAAATCGGCATCAGGGTTGAATTGCAGGCCCTGGATCCCGACGCCCTGACGGCGGTGTGCTGCCCGACCTTCGATTACGACATCATCCTGTGGGGCTGGGGTTCGGATCCGGATCCGGGCTTTCTGCTGAGTGTAATGACCACGGATGAAATTCCGACCGGGAACAGCGAGGCGGCCTACTCCAATCCGGAATACGATGATCTATATACGCAGCAGGCAACCGAACTCGATTCGGAGCGCAGGCAGGAGATTGTATGGCAGATGCAGGAAATCGTACACCGGGATATTCCTTACATCATCTCTTATTACGCTCAGTCCGTGCAGGCATTCCGGACGGACCGCTTCACCGGTTGGATCACCGACCAGGACAAGGTGGCTCTTGAAGATGTCAGCTCATTAGTGGTAATCGAACCCGTAAGGTGATGATATAAACTCCCCCTCCTGTAACTTCCCGGTTGCGGGCGACTGCTGCATCAGAACGCAGCCTGGAACGTCGCTTAAGCAGCCGGGAAGCTGCGGGAAGGGTATCTTTTACTCCTCGTGAAACGTTATCAATATTTGGGCAAGCGGCTGGGCTGGGCGACGGTCACCGTCGTCTTCGTAATTACGCTTAACTTTTTCATTTTTCGCGTCCTGCCCGGCGACCCGGCCCGCGCGGGATTGCGCGATCCACGCCTGACCAGAGAGGCGATCGAAGCCATCCGCGTGCGTTTTGGCCTGGACAAACCGGTGATTAACTGCTTTGAATCGCTCAACCCGGTCAAGTTTGGCGACTGCGCCGTGAATCCGCTGCAAACCCAGTTTTTCATCTATGTGGGCAATCTTGCTCGAGGCGAACTGGGCGTGAGCTATCATCTGAACCGGCCGGTGCAGACGATACTGGTACAGCGCTTGTGGAATACCGTTCTTTTAATCGGAGCCGGACAGATACTTTCGGTCCTGATCGGCATAATCGTGGGCGTCATCGCCGCGTGGAAGGCCCGTACCTCGATCGATTATATTGCTCTCGTGGGAAGTCTGTTGGCGTGGAGTTTGCCGACCTTCTGGTTAGGGATCATATTGCTGTTTTGGGGCAGCAGAGAGTTGGGTCTGCCGATTGGCGGCAAAATCACGCCCGGAATGAGCTTCGCTTCGGCGAAAGAGCTTTGGTGGGATGTGGGACGGCATATGCTGCTGCCCACGCTAACCTACACCATCGTTTTCTTGGGCGAGTACATGTTAATCATGCGCAGCACGCTGTTGGATGTGCTTTCTGAGGACTACATCCTGACGGCGAAAGCCAAAGGCCTGAGCACATTTCAAATCCTCAAAGACCACGCTCTGCGCAACGCCATGCTGCCCATGGTCACCATCATTGCGCTAAACCTGGGCTTCACCGTGGCGGGCGCCATTCAAATTGAGACGGTGTTTTCCTGGCCTGGCCTGGGCGGCGCCATATTCGAGGCCGTTGGCCGGCGCGATTACCCTATGCTACAGGGTGCATTTTTGCTGCTGGCGGTCAGCGTGATCCTGGCAAACTTGATTGCGGACCTGCTGTACTCTTACCTGGATCCCCGGGTGCAGGCGGAATAGTATGCAAGCCACAGCAGCAGCGACCAGCTTCAGAGGCTTTTGGCGGAAGTTGCAGCGCAATCGCATGGGACTGGTCGGCCTGGTGATGCTGGTTACCGCCGTCCTGGTGGCGCTGTTCGCCGGCGTAATTGCCCCTTACGATCCCAAGGATCCGGTGCCCATCACCATCGATGATATTTATGCGGCGCCCGGCGGGGAGCACTTGCTGGGGAAGGATGACGCCGGCAAAGACGTCCTGAGCAACTTCATCTATGGGTCGCGAGTATCGCTTACGGTCGGCTTCTTTGCATCTTTCATTTCGATCTTCATCGGCGGCGTGATCGGGATTGTGTCCGGTTTTTATGGTGGCAGAGTCGAAAACCTGCTGATGCGCTTCACGGATATCATGCTGGTCATCCCCGATCTGCCCCTGGCGGTGGTCCTGGTGGCGCTGACCAGGCCCCGCTTGTCCAACATCATTTTCGTGATCGGAATACTAGGATGGACCGGTACGGCCCGCCTGGTTCGTTCTCAGACGCTGGCAGTCAAACAGCGAAAATTCGTGCTGCGCGCCCGGGCAGTCGGTGCCGGTAACTGGCACATCATTCGCAAACATATATTTCCCCTGGTGCTGCCTCTCATCGTCGTTAATACGGTTCTGGTAATCTCCCTGGCGATCCTGAACGAGAGTACCTTGAGCTTCCTGGGCCTGGCGGACCCCACGGCAGTCAGCTGGGGGCAGATGTTGAACTACGCTTTCACGCGCGGCGCGACC